>NZ_JBGLYQ010000016.1:0-143987 GCF_047304105.1 Duganella sp. Dugasp56 | reverse complement strand
GCGGAGCGGACGGGACTCGAACCCGCGACCCCCGGCGTGACAGGCCGGTATTCTAACCAACTGAACTACCGCTCCAACAAAACACTGGGTACTACTCACTACTGCAAAACTGGTGGGCGGTGAGAGGCTCGAACTCCCGACCTAAGCCTTGTAAGGGCTCCGCTCTACCAACTGAGCTAACCGCCCGTTTTGCCTTTGGCGAGCTGCTCAAGCGTTGAGCCGCTCACCGAAGTCCGTTAGTTTACAGCATCTTTCAAAGCTTTACCAGCTTTAAATTTAGGAACTTTAGCTGCTTCGATGGTGATCTCTTCCTTGGTGCGCGGATTGCGGCCGGTGCGGGCAGCGCGTTCGCTCACGGAGAAGGTGCCAAAGCCGACCAGGGTGACGCTGTCGTTCTTTTGCAGGGTGGTGGTTACACCGTCGATCACTGCGTCCAGCGCGCGTGCAGCAGCCGCTTTCGAGATATCAGCGGTAGTAGCAATATGGTCGATCAATTCAGTCTTATTCAAAGCAATTCCCCGTCACAAAGGTTATATCGTTTTAGCCCGGGAATTAAGGTATTTGAATACCGTTACCGGGCCGAGAAAAATCTCAGGCCGTATTAAACAAGCCAGCCCGCCTCTGTGTCAAGCACCGCACCCTAGAAAAATGGGGTGAAATAACAAACAGGCGCTATAAAAGCGCCTGTTTGGGAGATTAACGGTCAATTAAAGTTAGTGTTTTACTACTTCCGTCTGGCCGTCTGCTTTGGCGGCAGCCGCCGCGACGGCTTCCACCGGCGCGGTTTCCGTCACCGCTTCAGGCATGCGCTCCAGCGCGATTTCCAGCACTTTGTCGATCCAACGCACCGGCACGATCTCCAGTTTGTTTTTGACGTTGTCCGGAATGTCGGCCAGGTCCTTGACGTTCTGCTCGGGTATCAGCACGGTCTTGATGCCACCGCGCTGCGCCGCCAGCAGCTTCTCTTTCAGGCCGCCGATCGGCAGCACTTCGCCGCGCAGCGTGATCTCGCCCGTCATCGCCACGTCGGCGCGGACCGGAATGCCCGTGAACACCGACACCATCGCCACCGTCATCGCCGCGCCGGCCGAAGGACCGTCTTTCGGCGTTGCGCCTTCCGGCACGTGGATGTGGATGTCGCTCTTCTCAAACACTTCGTTCTTGATGCCGAGACGATTGGCGCGGCTGCGCACCACGGTGCGGGCTGCCTCGATCGATTCCTTCATCACGTCGCCCAGGGTGCCGGTGCGGATCACGCCGCCCTTGCCCGGCATCTGCACGGCTTCGATGGTCAGCAGATCGCCGCCCACCTCGGTCCATGCCAGGCCCACGACCTGGCCGATCTGGTTCTCCTTTTCCGCGACGCCGAAATCGTAGCGGCGCACGCCCAGGAACTTGTCCAGGTTCTTGCTGGTGACGGCGACCTTTTTCTCGGTCTTCTTCAGCAGCAGCATCTTGACCACCTTGCGGCAGATCTTCGACACTTCGCGTTCCAGCGAACGCACGCCGGCCTCGCGGGTGTAGTAGCGGATGATGTCGCGCAGCGCCGACTCGGCCACCGAGATTTCCTCTTCCTTCAGACCGTTGTTCTTGATCTGTTTAGGCAGCAGGTAGCGCTGGGCGATGCTGGTCTTCTCGTCTTCCGTGTAGCCGGACAGGCGGATCACTTCCATGCGGTCCAGCAGCGCCGGCGGGATGTTGTACGAGTTCGACGTCGCCACGAACATCACATCGGACAGGTCGAAATCGACTTCGATGTAGTGGTCGGAGAACGTGTGGTTCTGCTCGGGATCCAGCACCTCCAGCAGGGCCGACGACGGATCGCCGCGGAAGTCCGCGCCCATCTTGTCGATCTCGTCCAGCAGGAACAGCGGATTGCGCACGCCGACCTTGGCCAGCGACTGCAGCACCTTGCCCGGCATCGAGCCGATGTAGGTACGGCGGTGACCGCGGATCTCGGCCTCGTCGCGCACGCCGCCCAGCGCCATGCGCACGAACTTGCGGTTCGTGGCGCGGGCGATGGACTGGCCCAGCGAGGTCTTGCCCACGCCCGGAGGACCGACGAAGCACAGGATAGGCGCTTTCAGCTTGTCGACGCGCTGTTGGACTGCAAGATATTCCAGGATGCGTTCCTTAACCTTGTCCAGGCCGTAGTGGTCGCCCTCGAGCACTTTCTCGGCGTTGGCCAGGTCGTTGTTGACCTTGGATTTTTTCTTCCACGGCAGGCTGACCAGCGTGTCGATGTAGTTGCGCACGACGGTGGCTTCGGCCGACATCGGCGACATCAGCTTGAGTTTTTTCAGCTCGGCGGTGGCCTTGTCCAGCGCCTCTTTCGGCATCTTGGCCAGCGCGACTTTCTTCTCCAGCTCGTCCAGGTCGGCGCCGTCCTCGCCCTCGCCCAGTTCCTTCTGGATGGCTTTGACTTGCTCGTTCAGGTAGTACTCGCGCTGCGATTTCTCCATCTGGCGCTTGACGCGGCCGCGGATGCGCTTCTCGACTTGCAGAATGTCGAGCTCGCCTTCCAGCTGGCCCAGCAGATGCTCCAGGCGCTTGGCCACGCTGAAGATTTCCAGGATCACCTGTTTCTGCTCGAGCTTGAGCGGCAGGTGCGCGGCGACGGTGTCGGCCAGGCGGCCGGCGTCGTCGATGCCCGACAGCGAAGCGAGGATTTCAGGCGGGATCTTCTTGTTCAGTTTGACGTACTGGTCGAACTGCTGAACGATGGCGCGGCGCATCGCTTCGATTTCCGAATCGTCGCCCAGCTCGGAATCGAGCGGCGTCAGATCGGCAACGAAGTGCGTCGGGGCATCGGTGATGCGGTTGATGCGCGCACGCTGCGCGCCCTCGACCAACACCTTGACGGTGCCGTCCGGCAGCTTCAGCATTTGCAGAATATTGGCCACGCAGCCGATCTCGTAGATATCGGAAGCAGAAGGTTCGTCCTTGGCAGCGGCTTTTTGAGCGGCAAGCATGATGCTCTTGCCCTGCTCCATTGCGGCTTCCAGCGCCTTGATCGATTTTGGGCGCCCTACGAACAGCGGTATCACCATATGCGGGAAAACTACAACGTCCCGCAGCGGCAATAACGGCAGTTGAGTTTGCTCAGTTAATTTGGAAGTTGTCATGGCGTACCTTATGTGAAAGCGTGATTATGATGTGGGCGCTGTTTCGCCAAATCACAAGACCGACCTGCAAGAAATAATTCTCCTAAAAAAGAGTATTTTCCAGTCCAGCTAGTCTGCTCTAAAAGAATACATCAAATAAAAAAGCCACGCGCGACAAGGCTGTCACGTGTGGCTTTCCGAATGAAGCCTGCATTCTTTTATTGATTTAAATTGTACCGCCTTGCCCCACGGATGCGAAATGAATTTTGCTCATCCGCCGGGTAAGTGTGCACAAGTTATTTAATTCTCACCAGATGCCTTGGCCTGGTCTTGATAGATCAATAAAGGTTTGGCGCCGCTGGTGATCGTATTTTCATCAATGACCACTTTGGTGACATTGGTTTCATTCGGCAGCTCATACATCGTGTCGAGCAAGGCGTGCTCGAGGATCGAACGCAGGCCGCGCGCGCCGGTCTTGCGGGCCAGCGCTTTCTTGGCGATCGCGTGCAGCGCGGCGGGACGGATTTCCAGTTCCGCGCCTTCCATGTCCAGCAGCTTGGAGTACTGCTTGACCAGCGCGTTCTTCGGCTCGACCAGGATCTGGATCAGCGCTTCCTCGGTCAGCTCCGACAGCGTGGCCACGACCGGCAGGCGGCCCACCAGCTCGGGGATCAGGCCGAACTTGATCAAGTCTTCCGGTTCCGCTTCCAGCAGCACTTCGCTGGCGTTGCGCTCCTTCTTGCTCTTCACGGTGGCCGAGAAGCCGATGCCGGATTTCTCCGAGCGGTTGGCGATGACCTTGGCCAGGCCGTCGAACGCGCCGCCGCAGATGAACATGATGTTGGTGGTGTCGATCTGCACGAAGTCCTGGTTGGGATGCTTGCGTCCGCCCTGCGGCGGCACCGATGCCATCGTGCCTTCGATCAGTTTCAGCAGCGCCTGCTGCACGCCCTCGCCCGACACGTCGCGGGTGATCGATGGATTGTCCGACTTGCGCGAGATCTTGTCGATCTCATCGATGTAGACGATGCCGCGCTGGGCCTTGTCGACATCGTAGTTGCAGCTTTGCAACAGTTTCTGGATGATATTCTCTACGTCCTCGCCCACATAGCCCGCCTCGGTCAGCGTGGTGGCGTCAGCGATGACGAACGGCACGTTGAGCATGCGCGCCAGCGTTTGCGCCAGCAGCGTCTTGCCGGAGCCGGTAGGACCGACCAGCAGGATGTTGCTCTTGGCCAGTTCGATGTCATCTTTCTTGCCCAGGTGCTTCAGACGCTTGTAGTGGTTGTACACCGCCACCGACAGGATGCGCTTGGCCGTTTGCTGGCCGATGACGTACTGGTCCAGCAAGTCCTTGATTTCATGCGGGGTCGGCAGGTCCGACTTGGCGCCCGTAACCGACTCGATGGCCGAGGTTTCATCGCGGATGATGTCATTGCACAGGTCGATGCATTCGTCGCAGATGAAGACCGACGGGCCGGCGATGAGTTTCTTTACCTCGTGCTGGCTCTTGCCGCAAAACGAGCAGTACAGTAATTTTTCGCCGCTGGAGGATTTTTTGTCTGACATGGGGCAGTTTTCTTTGGGTTACAGAATGGCTAGACTATGCCAGGAAGCATATATTTGAGTCCGGAAAAATCCGCCTACGACTACATGCTACCCGAAATAAAAACGAAACGCCCGAACGATTAATCGCCCGGGCGTTTTTTCAGCAATGCTGCGAAGGAAGCATCAAGCCCGGTTTGACAACATTTTGTCGATCAAACCATACTCTACCGCCTCTTCCGCCGACATGAAACGGTCACGATCCGTGTCTTTGGCGATCTGCTCGACCGTTTGACCGGTACGCTCGGCCATGATCGAGTTCAGGCGGTGACGCAGATACAGGATTTCCTTGGCCTGGATTTCAATGTCCGAAGCCATGCCTTGCGAGCCGCCGGACGGCTGGTGAATCATGATGCGCGAGTTCGGCAGCGAGAAGCGCTTGCCCTTGGCGCCGGCGGCCAGCAGGAAGGCGCCCATCGAGGCGGCCATGCCGGTGCACAGCGTCGAGACGTCCGGCTTGATGAACTGCATCGTATCGAAGATCGCCAGGCCGGCCGACACCGAACCGCCTGGGGAGTTGATGTACAGCGAGATATCCTTGTCGGGATTTTCGCTTTCGAGGAACAGCAACTGGGCGACGATCAGGTTCGCCATCTGGTCGTTGACGGGGCCGACCATGAAGATTACGCGTTCCTTCAGCAGGCGCGAGTAAATGTCATAGGAGCGCTCGCCACGGCCGCTTTGTTCCACCACCATCGGCACCAGGCCGAGCATTTCAGTGTCCAGCGCCGGATTACGGTTCATACCAGTCATTCCATTTCCTTGTGAAGCAGCTAGGGTCAGAAATCGTTTGCCGCTTAGCCGTCATCCTCGCGCAAGCGGGGATCCATAGAACGCATGCTCAGTATGGATTCCCGCCTGCGCGGGAATGACGGCGGCTACGGCGCCGTCTCTATTCTATCCTAGCTGGATTACGCTTGTGCGTTGCTTCCCATCAGTTCGTCGAAGGCCACGACCTTGGACGAAGTTTTCGACAGGCCCAGGACGTAGTTGACGACGTTTTCTTCCAATACAAGGGCTTCGACTTCGGCCAGGCGGCGACGGTCGCTGTAGTAGTACTTCAGCACTTCGCGCGGGTCTTCGTAGCTCTGTGCGAAGTCTTCGACTTGCGCCTTGACCTGCTCAGGCTGGGCTTGCAGCTTGTTCTCGCCGACCAGTTGCGACAGGATCAGGCCCAGACGCACGCGACGCTCGGCTTTTTCCGCGAACAGTTCTGGCGGGAATGGGATGTCCTTGACGTTCATGCCGCGGTTGGCCATGTCCTGGCGGGTCATTTCGGCCAGGCGCTCGGTATCCTGGGCGATCAGCGATTGCGGCACGTCCAGGGTCGCGGTTTTCACCAGCGCGTCCATCACGGCTTCCTTGTTGCGGGCTTTGACACGGCCGGCAACTTCGCGTTCCAGGTTGACCTTGATGTCTTCGCGCATTTTGGCGACGTCGCCATCGGCCACGCCCAGCGATTTGGCGAATTCGGCGTCGACTTCCGGCAGGTGCGCCCATTCCAGCTTTTTCAGCGTGATGGTGAACGATGCGGTTTTGCCGGCGACATCCTTGCCGTGGTAGTCCTCTGGGAAAGCCAGTGGGAAGGTCTTGGCTTCGCCAACCTTCAGGCCCACGGTGGCGGCTTCGAATTCCGGCAGCATGCGGCCTTCGCCCAGCACGAAGGCGTAGTCGTCAGCCTTGCCGCCTGGGAATTCCACGCCGTCGATCGAGCCGACGAAGTCCACGGTCACGCGGTCGCCGTTGGCGGCAACCGGCTCGCCGCCGTCGCCGTGTTCACCGGCTTCGCCCTTGGTGTGGAAGTGCACGCGCTGCTTGCGCAGGATTTCGATGGTCTTGTCGATTTCGGTTTCCGACACATCGGCCTTGACGGTCTCGATTTCCACCGTCGACAGGTCGCCGACGACCACTTCCGGGTAGACTTCGAACGTCGCGTCGAAGGTCAGCACGCCGGCTGGCGACTCGGCCTTGGGCTCGATGTTCGGATAGCCAGCCACGCGCAGCTGGTTTTCGTTTGCGGCGTCGTTGAAAGCGCGGCCAACTTTATCGTTCAGCACTTCGGTTTCGATCTGATAACCGTATTGTGCCGCGACCATTTTCAGAGGAACTTTACCCGGACGGAAGCCTGGTGCCTTAGCCGTTTTGGCTTGCACTTTCAGGCGCTTCTCAACTTCAGCGCGGACCTCGGTCAGCGGGAAGGAGATCGTGATACGACGTTCGAGTTTGCCTAAGGTTTCGACTGCAGTTGCCATGTAAAAATCGTCCAAAAAATAAGAAAAACAGTTGGTGCGAGGAGGGGGACTCGAACCCCCACACCATTGCTGGCGTCAGGACCTAAACCTGGTGCGTCTACCAATTTCGCCATCCTCGCGGCATGTTTGCACAAAAGCAAAGGGCGACCCGTAAGTGAAAACGGTCGCCCTATCCCCACTTTTCCCGCGGGGGCTTTCAACTTCAACGCGATATTCTAACGGGTTTTCTAGCGAAATGTGGCGATTTTTAATCTCTCGCCAACATTAGCGCGGTTTTTGCCCATTTAGCCAGCAAAGCGGGCCGTTAGTAGGGGCTGGACGCAGGGCGGCCAGCCAAATCGGTCCATATATCGTCGGGCAGCGAGCGGTCTCGCAGGCACACCCGATCATGCTCTGGGTAGGTGATGTGATCGACCGGCGCGCGGGTCCCCACCACCAGGCAACGCGTCGCGCCGGCACTCCGGTTCTCCAGGTAGTGCCCGACCCGGACGCCTGCCCGGAAGGTCGCGGCGCCGCCGGCGCGCACCAGCGTCTCGGCGCTCCCCTCCACCACGGTGATCTCGCCGGCAAGGACGTAAACCATCTCGTCCTCGGCGCTGTGCCAATGCTTGATCGAGGACCTGCAGCCGGGCTGCAGCACTTCGATCAAGGCGCCGAACTGCGTCAGCCCTCCAGCCTCGCTGATCCACAGTGTTTGATTCGGCTCGGTGGATCCGTCCACCGGATTGACCTCGGTAACCAGTTGATCAGCGGTGAAGACAGGCATGATGACGCTCCGTGCGCAGCAGCGGTTTTTTGGACACGCGCCCGCGTGTCCTCGGCGCATATCATAACGCCTGCGGTTTTTTGACGCGGAACCAGGCCGCGTACAGCGCCGGCAGGAACAGCAGCGTCAGCGCGGTCGCCAGGATCAGCCCGCCCATGATGGCCACCGCCATCGGTCCCCAGAATACCGAGCGCGACAACGGTATCATCGCCAGCGCCGCGGCCGCCGCGGTCAGGATGATGGGACGGCAGCGCCGCACCGCCGACTCGACGATCGCGGTCCACGGATCGTGGCCGGCCTTGATGTCCTGCTCGATCTGGTCGACCAGGATCACCGAGTTGCGGATGATCATGCCGAACAGCGCGATGATGCCCAGGTTGGCCACGAAGCCCAGCGGACGGCCCAGCACCAGCAGCGCCATCGCCGCGCCGGCCACGCCCAGCGGACCGGTCAGGAACACCAGCAGCGCCCGCGAGAAGCTGTGCAGCTGCAGCATCAGCAGCGTGAAGATGATGAAGATCGCCAGCGGCAGGTTGGCCGCGATCGACGCTTCCGCCGTGCCGCTGTCGGCCGCCGCGCCCTTGACGGTGATGGCGTAGCCGGCCGGCAGCTTGTCGCGCAGCGCCTTCAGCTTGGGCTCGATCTGGCCGGAGACGGTCGGTCCCTGGATGTTGTCGGCCACGTCGGACTGCACGGTGATCGCCCATTCGCGCCCTTCCCGCCACACCACGCCCGGCTCCCACACGAAGTGCGCGCGGGCCAGCTGGCTGATCGGCACCGACTTGCCGCTGGCGGTAGGGATGTTGGTGTCGTTCAGGATCGAGATCGTGTTGCGCTCCTCGATAGGCTGGCGGATCTGGATGTCGATCAGCTTGATGTCCTCGCGGAACTGGCCGATGGTGGTGCCCGACAGGATGGTGTTGGCCGCCCGCATCACCGTTTGCGAGGTGACGCCCAGCGCGCGCATCTTGTCCTGGTCCAGGTCCAGGCGCAGCACCTTGATCGACTCGTTCCAGTTGTCGTTGACGCCCAGCGTGTTCGGATTGTCGCGCATGATGTCCTTGACCTGGTCGGCGATGGCGCGCACCTTCTCCACCTCGCCACCGGTGACGCGGAACTGCACCGGATACGGCACCGGCGGCCCGTTCGGCAGCAGCTTGACGCGGCCGCGCACCTCGGGGAAGTCCTGCTTGAAGATGGCGACGATCTTGTCGCGCAGCGCGCCGCGGGCGTGCAGGTCCTTCGGCAGCACGACGATCTGCGACACGTTAGTCTGCGGGAAAATCTGGTCCAGCGGCAGGTAGAACCGCGGGCTGCCGGTGCCGACGTAGCTGGTCACGCTGACCACGCCCTCCTGCTTGCGGATGAAGGCCTCGAACTTCTTCACCTGCTTTTCGTTGGCGGCGAAGGTCGTGCCTTCCGGCGTCCACAGCTCCACCATCAGCTCGGGACGGCTGGAATCGGGGAAGAATTGCTTCTCGATGAACTTGAAGCCATACACGCCCAGCGCGAAGATCACCAGCGTCGCCGCGATGGTGGTCTTGCGGTATTCGACGCACCAGTTGACCACGGCGCGGAACTTACGGAATCCCGGCGTGTCGAAGAGGTCATGCTCTGGTTCGCCCTCGGCGTGTGGCTTGACTTTCAACAGCACATAGCCGATGTACGGCGTGAACACCACCGCCACCACCCACGAAATGACCAGCGCCAGCGCGTTGACCGAGAACAGCGAGAACGTGTACTCGCCGGCCGCAGACTTGGCCAGGCCGATCGGCAGGAAGCCGGCGACGGTGATCAGGGTGCCGGTCAGCATCGGGATCGCGGTCGAGGTGTAGGCGAAGGTGGCGGCGTCGAAGCGCGACATGCCCTCCTCCATCTTGCGCACCATCATTTCGACGGCGATGATGGCGTCGTCCACCAGCAGGCCCAGCGCGATGATCAGCGCGCCCAGCGAAATCTTGTGCAGGTCGATGTCCAGCATGCGCATGAACAGGAAGGTGACCGACAGCACCAGCGGTATCGTCAGCGCCACCACCAGGCCGGGACGCACGTCCAGCCGCAGCTTGGGCTTGCTGTGCAGGCCCAGCGCGACGAAGCTGACGGCCAGCACGATCAGCACCGCCTCGATCAGCGTGTGCACGAACTCGCCGACCGAGGCCTTGACCGCCTCCGGCTGGTCCGACACGCGCTCGAGCTCGATGCCGACCGGCAGCTTGGCCTTCATCGCGGCCACGGTCTTTTCCATGCTCTTGCCGAGCTGGATGATGTTGCCGCCCTTTTCCATCGACACGCCCAGGCCGATCACTTCCTTGCCGTTGAAGCGCATCTTGTTACCCGGCGGGTCCTGGTACTCGCGCTTGATGGTGGCGAAGTCGCCCAGGCGGAAGGTGGTGCCGTTGGCGCGCAGCTCCAGGTCCTCCAGGTCCTTGACCGTCTTCAGCGCGCCGGTCACGCGCACCTGCAGGTTGTCGGTCGGCGTCACCAGCACGCCGGTCGACTCGACGCTGTTCTGCGTGGCGATCTGGTTGACGATGGCCTCGAACGGTATGCCCAGCTGCGCGAACTTCTTGTGCGAGAACTCGATGTTGATCTTCTCGTCCTGCACGCCGAACAGCTCGACCTTGGACACCAGCGGCACGCCGAGCAGCTGCTGGCGCACGAAGTCGGCGTAGTCCTTCATCTCGGCATAAGTGAAGCCGTCGCCGGACAGCGCGAAGATCGAACCGAAGGTGTCGCCGAACTCGTCGTTGAAGAACGGCCCCTGCACGCCCGGCGGCAGGGTGCCGCGGATGTCGCCTATCTTCTTGCGCACCTGGTACCACGATTGCGCCACTTCCTTCGGCGGCGCCGATTCGCGCAGTTTCAGGATGATGGTGGTCTCGCCCGGCTTGGAATAGCTCGATATCTCGTCGATATCCGGCGTCTCCTGCAGTTTTTTCTCCAGCTTGTCGGTGACCTGCTCGGCCATCTGCAGCGAGGTCGCGCCCGGCCAGTTGGCCCGCACCACCATCGCGCGGAAGGTGAACGGCGGATCCTCGTCCTGGCCCAGGTTGGAATAGCTCAGCATGCCGCCTATCAGCAGCACGGCGATCAGGTAGCGCGTCAGCGGAATGTGTTCCAGCGCCCAGCGTGAGAGATTGAAGCCGCCCTTCATTTGGCGGTCCCGGCGATGGCAGGGGCTGGCGCGGGAGCGGCAGGCAGGTCATCGCCCAGGATCTTGACCTTCTGGCCCGGCTTGAGCAGGTTGACGCCGGCCGTGACGACGGTCTGGCCGGCCTTGACGCCGCTGCCCAGCACGATATCGTTGCCGGCCGCGCCGGCGATGGTCACAGGCACCAGCTTGACGGCCCCGCCCTCCACCACCCAGACCGAGGAGGCGGATTTTTCATAGTACAGCGCGGTCAGCGGCACCTTGATCTGCGGCACCGGCGACTTCGAGGCGAACTGCACCACCGCCGTCATGCCCAGCTTGGCTTCGGCCACCGAATCCGGGATCGACACCTTGGCGGTATAGGTGCGGGTGGACGGATCGGCCACCGGCGAAATCTCGCGGATCTTGCCGGCCACGGCGTTTTTCGGGTCGGCCCACAGGCGCACCTGCACGTCGGTGATGCGGCGCAGCGTCTCGACCTTGTCTTCCGGCAAGCCGATGACGATTTCCTTCTCGCCCTGCCTGGCCACGCGCACCACCGGCGTGCCCGGCTGCACCACCTGGCCGACCTCGGCGTCCACCGCCGTCACCACGCCGTCCACATCGGACACCAGGCTGGCATAGCCGGCCTGGTTGGACTGGCCGCGGTACGCCGCCTGGGAAGCGTCGACATTGGCCTGCGCCGCCTTGTAGGTGGAATCCTTGGCGTCCAGCACGGCCTGGCTGACGAAGTTCTTGCTGCGCAATTCCTGGTAGCGCTTCAGCTCGGCCTTGGCCAGGTCGCGGTTGGTTTCGGCGGCGCGCAGGCCGGCCAGCGCCTGGGCCTGCGATAATTGCAAGTCCTGCGGATCCAGCTGCATCAGCACCTGGCCGTGCTTGACCAGCGTACCGACGTCGACCTTGCGGGTGACGATCTTGCCGCCGACGCGAAAGCCCAGCCGCGATTCCACGCGCGGACGCACTTCGCCGGAAAACTCGGCGTTGACGTCGATGTCGCTGCCGGCCAGCACGATGGCGCGCACCGGGCGGATGTCCTCGGTCTTTTCGACCGGCTTGGAGCAGCCGGCCAGCGCGGCGGCGGCCAGGAGACTCAATATGAAGGGGGAAATCTGACGCTGTTTTTTCAAGGCGACCACGGTGTATTCCTTTAGCTTGCTCTGGAGTGTAGATGGCACTACTATTACGGGTTGGAAATAAATGACTTTCCGTTAATTAATTATAAGCCGAGCAAATCCGTTTGCAAATGACTTTCGCGTCATTAATTTTAACAATGCTTTTAGGCTACATGTAATATGTCGGTTGACCACTACGAAAATTTTCCCGTCGCCTCAATTTTGTTGCCGAGCCGCCTGCGCCCGGCGGTAGAAGCGATCTACGCCTTTGCCCGCAGCGCCGACGATCTGGCCGACGAAGGCGACGCCACGCCCGAGCAGCGGCTGGCCGCGCTGAACGCCTACGAGGCCGAGCTGGCCGACATCGAGGCCGGCGGCAGCGGGAAAGACCCGATGTTTGAACGCCTGGCGCAGGTGATCCGCGAGCACGGCCTGCCGGTCAAGCCGCTGCATGAGCTGCTGTCGGCCTTCAAGCAGGATGTGCTGGTGAGCCGCTACCAGACTTACGACACGCTGCTGGACTACTGCTCGCGCTCGGCCAATCCGGTCGGTTTCCTGATGCTGCACCTGTACGGCGCGGCCGATGAAGAGAATATGCGCGACTCGGACGCGATCTGCACGGCGCTGCAGCTGATCAACTTCCTGCAGGACGTGGCGATCGACATCCACAAGGAGCGCATTTACATCCCGCTGGAGGATTTGAGCCGCTACGCGATCTCGCCGGCCGCGCTGGACCACGCCAGCGCCCGGCCGCGCTGGCGGTCGATGATGAAGTTCGAGGTGGAGCGCACCCGCGCGCTGCTGTTAAGCGGCGCGCCGCTGGCCCTGCGGCTCAACGGCCGCATCGGCTTCGAGCTGCGCATGGTGGTGCAAGGCGGCTTGCGCATCCTGGACGCCATCGAGGCGGTCGAGTACGACGTCTTCCTGCACCGCCCCAAGCTGACCCGGCGCGACTGGCTGGCCATCTTCTGGGCGGCCCTGCGCATGAAAAAGCAGATGAAGGCCGCGTTCAGCGCCGCTTGATGCCTCTCAATTGAAAGTGCTCTCTGCCGCGCTATACTTCGGAGATAGGCTCCGGAGTACAGCCATGCCCGATATCACCCGTGAAGAAATCGACGCGAAGACCGCTGCGGCAGAAGCGAAATCACAAACGCAGTTTGCCATCTTAAATGGTAAATTTGACGCCGTCTTAACTCAATTTAACGGCAAACTTGACGCCGTATCAAACCAGTTCAACGACAGGCTTGACGCCGTATCAAACCAGTTCAACGACAGGCTTGACGCCGTCGCGACCCGGTTCGACGCAAAACTTGACACCCTAGCAACCCATTTCAACGCCAGAATTGACGCCGTGGCCGCCCAGTTCAACGGAAAGCTTGACGCCATGGCCGCGCAGTTGAACGGCAGGCTTGACGCCATGGCAGCACGCCTGGATGGACATGGGGAGCGCATCGACGCGTTGGAGCATGCCGTCGGCAGTCTCAAAACCACGGTCATAGTCACCGGCATCAGCTCGGTGATCGCCATCGTACTCGGTGTGGCGACATTCAATGCCACGCTGCTGTCCAATATGACAGCCACCTTTCAGGCTGGCAAAGACGTTGCAACGACTCAGGCGGAAGTACAGCGCCAGGTTGAGGCCACGGCGGCGCTGTTACGTCGGCTGGAGCGCGAACATCCCCCCTCCTCGCCACCTCAAAAATAGCCGCGCACGATTAAATCGTTGCCTCTGCACAATTTTTACTCTTCATGCTACCTTTCAAGAAAACTGAAAGGCAAGATCATGTTAGTGGGAGAGCGGTCGTTGCGGCCGAATGCGGAAATGTCAAAGGTGGTGGAACTGGGTGTGAGTCTGTTGCAGAGCCGGGGGCGCGCGTTTGCGTCCGAGTTCCTGGTGCGCAGGAATATCCCGGTCAACGTTATCGTCCGTGTGCTGTCCGACCCGCCGGGGCGCCGCCGCGCCGGGCCTCGCCGCTAAAATCTTCGCCGCTAAGGCGCCAAAGCCTGCTGCTTCACCGAGTCGCGGATCGCCGCCGCCTCGGTCACCGACATCGCCGTCTGACAGTTGACCCACTCGTTCGAGATCTGCCATTCCTGGTAGTCTCCCATGCTGAGCGCGTGCTGCTTTTGCACGTTCAACTGCTCGCAGCGCGCCGCCACTCGGGCGGCCTCATCCAGATGTTGGGCGTAGTAGGTGGCGGACTTCGACTGCATATTGTTCGCCGCCGGCGCACGGTCGCATCCGCAAAACAGCGGCACGACCAGCAACGCGGCAAAGTTCGACGTTCGCATAAGAAATCGTTCTGATGAAAATGTAACGCATTGTATCGCAGGCGATACCTCAGGTGCGGCGCAATTTGACCCGCAAGGGCTCACTCCGCCGTTGCCTCCCGGTCGGCGGGGTTCACGGGATGGTGTATCGGCAACACCACGCGGAAGGTGGTGCCCTGGCCCGGCGCGCTGTCGACCTCGATGTGTCCGCAATGGGTTTGCACGATGCCGTAAGTCACCGACAGGCCCAGCCCCGTGCCCTTGCCGATCGGCTTGGTGGTAAAGAAGGGATCGAAGATGCGGTCCAGGTGTTCCGGCGCGATGCCGCTGCCGGTGTCGCTGACGGAAAACCAGACATGGTCGCCCTCGGTACCGGTGCGCAGCGTGATCTGCCCGCGCCCCGGCCGGATCGCGTGGGCGGCGTTGACCACCAGGTTCATCACCACCTGGTTGATCTGCGAGGACAGGCATTCGATGTCCGGGATGTCGCCGTACTCTTTGACCACGTCGGCGCTGTACTTGATTTCGTTGGCGACGATGTTCAGGGTCGAGTCCATTCCGTGGTGCAGGTTGAACCATTGCCACTCGCGCTGTGCGTCCGCGTGCGAGAAATCCTTCAAGTCCTGCACGATGCGGCGCACCCGCTCCAGCCCCTCGCGCGATTCGGCCATCAGTTGCGGGATGTCGGTGCGCAAATAGCCGAGGTCTATCGCATCACGCAACTCGCTGATCCGGGACAGCACCTCGGCCGCAGCGATGGCGCCTTCCGCATCCTCATACGCGCGCAGCATCTCGAACAGCTGGCCCACGTAGCTTTGCAGGGTGGCGAAGTTGGAATTGATGTAGCCGATCGGGTTGTTGATCTCGTGCGCCACGCCGGCCGCCAGCTGGCCGATGGACGCCATCTTGTCCGACTGCAGCAGCTGGTTGCGGGTCGCTTCCAGCTTGCTGTTGAGCTCGCGCAGCTCGGTGTTGCTGCTGCTGAGCTGGTCCATCATCCGCTGCTTGTCTTCCAGCTGCTCGGCCAGCTGGCGGTTGCGCTTGCCCAATTCCTGCGACATGAGTTCCAGCGAATTCTCGATCAGCAGCCTGTCGTTCTCGAAACCCGCGTAGGCATCGTCGACCGCCTTGCTCAGGCCCTCGAGGTCGACCTGGCCGTCGCGGCAAAACTTCTTCAGCTGGCGCGCCAGCAGCGGATGCATGCCTCAATCCTCGCTGAAGGTGGTGACGGTCATGGTCTGGTTGTGCAGCTCGCAGCGGGTCAGCGCGCTGTGCGGCGCGATCTCGCCGTAGGAATAAAAGCCGGCCAGCGTGGCCTGCGGCCCCAGCACGTCGGCCACGCCCTCGGTCTCCTCCTCGATGCGCTGCTGCAGCACCAGCTTGCGGCCGATGCAGCTGATCAGGATCGCCAGCTCGGGCGCGCGGCCGTCCAGCTGGGACAGCGTGTCGTCGGCCGCGGCGATGGCGCCGTCGACCAGGCGGTTGAAATTGGCCTTCATCAGCTGCGCGTGCGAACCGACCGGCATGTCGCCGGCGAAGGTCATGCTTTGCTGCGCCTCGTCGACGCCAAGGATGGTACGCACCACGTAGGTGTCGGTGCCGGGCAGGTGCAGCGCCAGCGGGAACAGCAGCGCCGACGAAGGCAGGCCGTCGGCCTGCTTGCCGAGGTAGGTCTTGTACAGGCTCAGCGCCGACTCGCCGTCAAGTTCGTACAGCACGTTGCCGTCGGCGCGCGTGATGCGGCGTTCCGGCCCGAAGGCATCCCAGCCGCCCAGCGAGCCGTAGCCGACATGCAAGGCCTCGCTGTAAAAACCGATGGCGGCGATGGTGTGGCCGGCGGCGGCCGCATCGGCCAGCACCACGGTCTCGCCGAAATCGGCGCCGTCCCCGGCCAATCCTCCCGTCACGTTGACGCCGGACGGCAGCGAGGCGCGCAAGCCCTGCACCAGTTCGCTACCGTTGACGCCCAGGCCGTCCGACAGCACCAGCACATGGCGCAGGTGTTCGCCCAGCAGCTGGCGCGACAGCGACTCGCCGGCCTGGCGGCTGTCCGCCGCCAGTTCCAGCCGCACCGCCACCATGGCCACCCGGGTCGCGGAGAAGCTAACGGCGGTCAGCACGATGCTGCCGTCCAGCACTTCGGTACCGCAAATCTCGCCGGCCGTGCTGCAGCCGGCGATCACCGCGTCGGGACAGGCCGCGCGCAAGACGGGAAACAGTTCCCCGGACTGCAGCAGCGCCCGGGCACCGAACACCAGCAGCAGATCGGCTCCGGCGGGTAGTGCGAAATCGGATACCTGCGCCACCGTCATGGCCTTGAATTGCTCGATACGCATAGCCTTCTCCTGCCGGGAATCATCAACCGATTGTATTGAAGTCGGCAGTGGGTGTCGCGAAATATCAGGCTGCGTTGCCCGCGGGCGGGCCTTTCAGCTCGACCACGTTGTTTTCCGGGTCGCTAATGTAGATCGACGGCCCCTCGCCCTCCGCGCCGTAGCGCGATTCGACCTTGCCGGCCTGCACGCCGTGCGCGCTCAGATGGGCGCGGATCGCGTCGGCGTCGAACGGCTCCACGCGCAGGCAGAAATGGTCCATATTGCGGCCCTCGGCGCCCGGCGCCGCGCCGCCCATCCTGCCCAGCTTGCCGTCCACCGGCACCAGGTCGATCAGCGAACTGCCCGCCCTCACCTGGATCAGGCCGATTTCCTCCTGCCGCTTCTCGACCGGACAGCCCAGCACCTCGCAGTAAAAATGCAGCATGCGCTGCAGATCGCTCACTCGCAAAACGATATGGTCGATCTCCCGGATATGGATCATGTTGAACGCCCCTCCCGGCAAATAAGAAATTGAGACTCTACCGCATCGCCCCCATCCGTGCACTGAACACTATAGAATAGCGGCTTCGAGTAACCCTTGCTTTTTTATCCATGTCTCCCGACGACTACTGCCAGCAAAAGACCGCCCAAAGCGGCTCCAGTTTCTACTACAGCTTCCTGTTCCTGCCGCCGGAACGTCGCCGCGCCATCACCGCCCTGTACGCATTTTGCCGCGAAGTGGACGACACCGTCGATGAATGCACCGACGAATCGGTGGCCCGCATCAAGCTGGCCTGGTGGCGCAAGGAAATCGCCAACATGTACGAGGGCAAGCAAACCCATCCCGTCACGCAGGCGCTGCAACCGCACCTGAGCGTCTACAAGCTGGAACAGCAGCATCTGCAAGCCATCATCGACGGCATGGAGATGGACCTGAACCAGACCCGCTACCTGGACTACCCGGCGTTGACCACGTATTGCTGGCACGTGGCCAGCGTGGTCGGCATCCTGTCGGCCAGCATCTTCGGCGCGACCCGGCCGGAGACACTGCAATACGCCGAAAAGCTGGGCCACGCCTTCCAGCTGACCAACATCATCCGCGACGTCGGCGAAGATGCGCGCAAGGGCCGCATCTACCTGCCGATCAACGAGCTGCAGGAGTTCAACGTGACCGCCGCCGACCTGCTCAACGCGCGCCACACGGACAACTTCGAAAAGCTGATGGCCTTCCAGGTCGCCCGCGCCCAGAAGGCCTACGACGAAGCGTTCGCGCTGCTGCCGAAGGAAGACCGCCGCGCCCAGCGTCCCGGCCTGATGATGGCCGCCATCTACCGCACGCTGCTGACCGAAGTGGAAGCCGACGGCTACCACGTGCTCAAGCAGCGCATCTCGCTCACGCCCATCCGCAAGCTCTGGCTGGCGTGGAAGACCTACATCCGTGGCTAACGACGGCGTGGACAAGCGCGGCGACGCCAGGACCGAGCCGGGCCTGACGTCGCGCTCGGTCGCGGTGGTCGGCGGCGGCTGGGCCGGCTGCGCCGCCGCCGTCGAGCTGGCGCGCGCCGGCTACAAGGTCACGCTGTTTGAAGCGGCGCGCACCCTCGGCGGCCGCGCCCGCCGCGTCGACACCGACCGCGCCCATCTCGACAACGGCCAGCACATCCTGCTGGGCGCCTACAGCGAAACGCTGCGGCTGATGAAGCTGACCGGCGTCGACCGCGACCAGACCCTGCTGTCGCTGCCGCTGCAGATGCGCTACCCGCCCGGCAGCGGCGGCATGGATTTCGTCGCCCCGCGCCTGCCGGCGCCGCTGCACCTGGCGCTGGCGCTGCTGCGCGCCAAGGGCTTGCGGCGGGACGACAAGCTGAGCCTGGCGCGCTTCTCGACCACCGCGCGCTGGATGGGCTGGCGCCTGCACACCGATTGCAGCGTCAGCGAGCTGCTGCAACGCTTCGACCAGACGCCGCGCCTGATCCAGCTGATGTGGCGCCCGCTGTGCCTGGCCGCGCTGAACACGCCGCCGGAACGCGCCTCGGCGCAGATCTTCCTCAACGTGCTGCGCGACAGCCTGGGCGCCAGACGCAGCGCCTCGGACATGCTGCTGCCGCGCGCCGACCTGTCCGCGTTGCTGCCGGAAGCGGCCGGCGCCTTTGTCGAGGCGCATGGCGGCTCGGTGCGCGGCGGCGCCAAGGTGCAGGCGATACGCCCGATCGAAAACCGCCTGTGGCAGCTGGAAGTGAGCGGCGCTGCGGTCGGCGGGCAATGGAGCACCTATTTCAGCGGCGTGGTGCTGGCCACCGGCGCCAGCCAGGCCGCCACGCTGCTGCACGACATGCCCGGCGCCGACACCAGCGCGCTGTGCCGGCAGCTGACCGCGTTCGAGCCGGAAGCCATCACCACCTGCTACCTGCAATACGACCGCGCCACCCGGCTGGGCCTGCCCTTCTACGCGCTGCTGGACGATCCGCACAATTACCAGTGGGGCCAGTTCGTGTTCGACCGCGGCCAGCTGGACGAGGCCCAGGCCGGCCTGCTGGCGGTGGTCGTCAGCGCCTCCGGCGAGGCGGCCGGCCAGAGCCAGGATTTGCTGGCCGAGGCGGTCGCGGTGCAGCTGGCGGCCGTGTTCCAGCGGCCGGAGCTGGGCCGGCCCGAGTGGTTCAAGGTCATCACCGAGAAGCGCGCCACCTACGCCTGCACGCCGGGACTGGTTCGCCCGGGCAACGCCAGCGGCCTGGCGGGGCTGGCCATCGCCGGCGACTACACGGCCGGCGACTACCCGGCCACGCTGGAATCGGCGGTGCGCAGCGGCGTCGCCGCCGCCGGCGTGCTCGGGAGGACTACCATCTAGTCCCCCGTTTTTGTCGCCTGATCCGCTATTTATGCAGCCTGTCACAAGTCGGTGGCATCTGGACGAGCGTCTGCGTACAGTAGCACCATCGACAAAAGCAATATATTGGAATCAACATGAACCTCGCTCTCAGCCTTAAAACCCTCGCCCTGGTCGCCTTTGTGGTGGCCAGCACGGTCGCCATCGTCAAGACGACGCCGGTGGCCGACAGCGCGATGGCCATGGCGCACACTGTGGCAACCGTAGAAACATTAGGCATTTGATATCATGAACAAGCAGCAATACCTCGACGCGCTCAAGCAGGCCATGCAGGGACTGCCGCCGGAAACGGTGGCCAAGACCCTGGCCTACTACGAGCAGCGCTTCATCGACGGCCTGGTGGCCGGCCGCAGCGAGGAAGAAGTCTACAAGGAGCTCGACGAGCCGCGCAAGATCGCCATGACGCTGCGCGCCAACGCTCACCTGTCCGCCTTCGAGCAAAAAAAGACCCCGGTCAACGCCGCCCGCGTGGTGGTGTCCTTCATCGGCCTGGCCATCTTCAACCTGTTCATGGTAATCCCGGCGATGGTGTACGGCTGCCTGCTGGCGGCGGTGTACGCCTCGGCCTTCGCGTTCTACATCGGCGGCGTGGCGCTGGTCGCCAGCGGCCTGTCCGGCCAGAACGAGCTGGCGCTGGAAGGCCCACTGCGCCACGTGATCGAATTCACCAACTCGCGCTTCGACACCCAGGAAGAGGAACAGGCGGCCGAAGGCTGGCGGCTGGCGATCAACAGCATGGGCTTCCAGGTCAGCAAGGACCCGGTCAGCCCGGAAGCGGCCGCCGAGGACGACGGCCTGAGCCGCAGCGGACGTCTGCTGAACCGCGCCGAGGCGGTGGCCGGCGGCGATCTGCACATCACCACGGATTTTGACAACGGCGCCCGCACCAGCCAGTCGCTGATCGGCTTCGGCATGATCCTGGGCGGCATAGGCTTGTGCCTGGTCAGCATCGTGCTGACCCGCTACACGATGATAGGCATCAAACGCTACGTGGCGATGAATGTATCGCTGCTGCGCGGCCGTTAAGGAGGTTTGAACATGCGCGCTTTACTGAAAATCGGAACCAGCCTGCTGGTGCTGTCGTTTGTGCTGATCGGCGTGTCCTACAGCATGCTGAAAGCCTACGGCAGCACCAGCCCCACCAGTTCGGCCGGCCGAGCGCTGGGCGGCGAGACGCGCAAGGTCGACGCCATGGCCACCGCCATCGAGTTGAGCGGACCGATCGACCTGACGCTGACCCAGGGTCCGGTGGCGTCGCTGAAGGTGCGCGGCGAGCAGCGCTCGCTGGCCAATATCGAGACCATCCAGGATGGCCGCGACCTGCACATCGGCACCAAGGGCATGCTGCTCAACCCGCGCCATCCGCTGCAGGTGGAGCTGGTGCTGCCGCAGCTGGAGGAGCTGGTGGTGCGCAGCAGCGGCGACACCAAAGTCAGCGGCTTCAACGGCGACAAGCTGGACCTGCAGCTGCACGGTTCGGGCAATCTGAATTTCAACGGCCGTTACCGCGAGCTGAGCGCCGGCACCCATGGCAGCGGACACCTGACCCTGAACTCCGGCAGCAGCGAGAACGTCGAGCTGGAAATGGTGGGTTCGGGGCAGATCACCTCGTCGGGCAGCTGCAAGACGCTGAACGCGGAGTTGACCGGCTCCGGCGACCTCGATGCGCGCCACCTGGCATCCGAAAAGGTGACCGTGAACCTGAAGGGCTCGGGCACCAGCCAGGTGTTCGCCAAGCAGTCGGCCGACCTGACCCTGCGCGGCAGCGGCGACATCCGCGTGTCCGGCAATCCGGACAACCGCAACGTCAGCCGCACCGGTTCGGGCGACGTGACCTGGGAATAATTCAGCCAGCCGCCAGCCAGGCCAGGGCATCGCGTCCCGCCGCCTGGCCGCCGGCCAGGCAGGCTGTCAGCAGATAGCCGCCGGTCGGCGCTTCCCAGTCGACCATCTCGCCAGCGACGAACACGCCCGGCGCAGCCTTCAGCATCGTTCCCTGCAGCGCCTCCCAACGCACTCCGCCCGCGCTGCTGATCGCTTCATCGATGGGCCGGGGACGCAGCAGGCGCACCGGCAGCATCTTGATGGCGCGCGCCAGCTCCTCTTCGTCGCCGTACTGTTCCTTGCTCAAACACTCGCGCAGCAGCCCCGCTTTCACGCCCTTGATGCCAAGACGGCTTTGCAGATGGCTCGCCATTGAGCGCGCGCCGCGCGGCCGCGCCACCTCGTCCGCCACGCGCTGCGCCGGCAGGTCCGGCAGCAGGTCAAGGTGGATGATGGTGCTGCCGTCGGCGGCGATCTGGTTGCGTAAGGCGGCCGACAGGGCGTAGATCAAGCTGCCCTCGACGCCGCCCTGCGTGACGACAAACTGGCCCTGCTTGCGGAACGGCTTGCCGTCCGCGCCGGTGGAGATGATGGCGACCGTGGTCAGCGGCTCGCCCGCATGGCGGCTGCTGAAATGCTCGCTCCACGCCACGTCGAAGCCGCAATTGGCCGGCACCAGCGGCGCCACGCCGACGCCGCGCGCCACCAGCAAAGGCAGCCACGCGCCGTCCGAGCCCAGCCGCGCCCAGCTGCCGCCGCCCAGTGCCAGCACCGCCGCGTCGGCGCGCTCCAGCAGCTCGCCGTCCGGCGTTTGCAGCAGCAGCGCGTCGTCGCGCCAGCCCAGCCAGCGGTGGCGCATGTGGAATTGCACGCCGCTTTCACGCAGGCGGTGCAGCCACGCGCGCAGCAGCGGCGCGGCCTTCATATCGGTCGGGAACACGCGGCCCGAGGTGCCGACAAAGGTGTCCACGCCCAGCCCGTGCACCCAGTCGCGCACATCCTGCGGGCCGAACGCGTCGAGCATGCCGCGCAACGCCGGCACTCCTCCTTCCGCCACGTAGCGGGTGACGAAATCGGCATACGGCTCGGCGTGCGTGATGTTCATGCCGCCGCGACCGGCCAGCAGGAACTTGCGGCCGACCGAAGGCATCGCGTCATACAGGTCCACCTGCGCCCCGCCCTGCGCCAGCGTTTGGGCGGCCATCAGGCCGGCGGGACCGCCGCCGATGACGGCGACGCGAAAAGGTGTCAAACTAGACTGCATGGACTCGATCCGATACTCATTACAGGAGACAAAATGGGCGCGCTATTCTGGATTAAACGCTATCTGCTGGCGGCGGTGCCGTTGTTTGCGATACTGGCGGCCGTGGAGTGGTTCAAGGGCTCGACCTCGCGCGACGACTACCTGAGCGCCGCCGTCTGGGCGCTGGTTGCCGCCGCCATCTTCACCTACGCCGCCTGGCGCCGCTACCGCAGCAACCAGGCCTGCGCCGTGTGCGACAGCTTCGACGCCGGCGCCAAGCCGAAAAAACCGGGCGCCTGACCGGAGGCGGTCAGCCGCCGGTGACCGGCGGAAAGAACGCCACTTCGGCGCCGTCGGCCACGGCGGCATCGGCGCCGCACATGACCTGGTTGCAGGCCATGCGCAGGGCCGGACTGCCCAGCGCCTTGTTCCATGCCTCGCCACGCGCAGCCAAGTGCGCACGCAGTTCGCCGACGGTGGCAACGCCAGCCGGCAGTTCCAGCGTCTCGGACGACGCACCCAGCGCCTCGCGCACGCTGGCGAAAAATTTTACGGTAACGGCCATCAGTGCATTAACTCGCTAAACGGTATAAATCGAACCGTGTCGCCGGCCGCGATGGTCTGGCCGGGCGGATTGTCGATCACGCCATCGCCCCACACGGTCGACGTCAACACGCCGGAGCTCTGGTTGCTGAACAGTTCGAGGCCGCCGGCGGCGTTGATCCGCACGCGCAGGAACTCGTTGCGCTTGTCCGCCTTCGGCCAGTTGAAGTCGGCCCGCATCGCAAACGCGCGCGGCGCCAGCGCGCCCTCCACGCCCTGCAGCCGCAGCACGAACGGGCGCACGAACATCAGGAAGGTGATGAAGCTCGATACCGGATTGCCGGGCAGTCCGACAAAGAACGCCTGCCCCACTTCGCCGAACGCCAGTGGTTTGCCCGGCTTGACGGCGATCTGCCACATATTCAGCTTGCCTTCCGCCTCCACCGCCGGCTTGATGTGATCCTCCTCGCCGACCGAGACGCCGCCGGAAGTGATGATCAGGTCATTCTTCCGCGCGCATTCGCGCAGCACCGAGCGGGTCGCTTCCAGCGAGTCCGGCACGATGCCGAAATCGCTGATTTCGCAGCCCAGGTTTTCCAGCAGCGCGCGCAGCGTGAAGCGGTTGGAGTTGTAGATGGCGCCGGGCGCCAGCGGCTCACCCGGCATCGTCAGTTCGTCGCCGGTGAAGAACACGGCCACGCGCAGCTTGCGCTTGACCGGCAACTCCGCCAGCCCAACCGAAGCCGCCAAACCCAGTTCCTGGCTGCGCAGGCGCGTGCCGGCCGGCAGGATCACGCTGCCGTTGGTGATGTCCTCGCCGGCGCGGCGTATCCACTCGCCGGATTTCGGCGCATGCTTGATGGTGACGATATTGCCGACCAACTCGCACTGCTCCTGCATGACGACGGCGTCCGCGCCCTCCGGTATCAGCGCGCCGGTGAAGATGCGCGCCGCGGTCCCCGGCAGCAAAGGCTGGCCGACATGGCCGGCCGGGATACGCTGCGATACCGTCAGCGCCGCGTTGCCGCCGGCGCAGTCGGCCGCGCGCACCGCGTAGCCATCCATCTGGGTGTTGTCCATGCCCGGCACGTTCATGCCCGACACCTGCGCCTTGGCCAGCACGCGGCCGTTGGCCGACAACGTCGGCACGACTTCGGTCTCGGCCAATGGACGCGCGGCGGCGTCCATCAGGGCCAGCGCTTCGCTGACCGCCAGCATCGGCTTGGGCTTGTATTCAGTCATTTCAGAGACCAGTGTTCGCCGCGATGTAGGCCTTCATCTTCTCCACGTCCGGCGGCATGACGACGAACTTCTGCGGCAGGTCCTCGATGTTCTCGAAGCCTTCCGGACGTTCGGCGTCCTCGCCCAGCGCATCGAGGATGGTCTCGTTGAACTTGGCCGCCAGCGCGGTCTCCAGCACGATCATCGTCACGCCGGGTTCCAGGTTCTCGCGCGCGACCTTGATGCCGTCGGCGGTGTGGGTGTCGATGACGATGCCATAGTCGTCGGCCACGTCGCGGATCGTGTTCAGGCGGTCCTCGTGCGTCGACTTGCCGGACTTGAAGCCGTACTTGGCCACCAGCTTGAATTCGTCGCCGTCGCTGCCAGGCTTGCCGGACAGGTCGAAACCGCCGTGGCTCTCGACTTTCTGGAACAGGGCGCGGGTGCGGTCGCCGTCGCGGCCCACCAGGTCGTAGATGAAGCGCTCGAAGTTGGATGCCTTGGAGATGTCCATCGACGGGCTGCTGGTGTGATAGGTCTCGGCCGACTTGCGCACGCGGTACACGCCGGTGCGGAAGAATTCGTCGAGCACGTCGTTTTCGTTGGTGGCGGCGACCAGCTTGTCGATCGGCAGGCCCATCATGCGGGCGATGTGGCCGGCGCAGATATTGCCGAAGTTCCCCGAAGGGACCGTGAACGACACCTTCTGGTCGTTTGACGTGGTGGCCGACAGGTAGCCGCGGAAGTAGTACACCACCTGCGCCACGACGCGCGCCCAGTTGATCGAGTTGACGGTGCCGATCTTCTGTTTGGCCTTGAACGGCAGGTCGTTGGACACCGCCTTGACCATGTCCTGGGCGTCGTCGAACACGCCTTCGATGGCGATGTTGAAGATGTTCGGATCCTGCAGCGAGAACATCTGCGCTGTCTGGAAGGCGCTCATCTTCTTGTGCGGCGACAGCATGAACACGCGGATGCCCTTCTTGCCGCGCATCGCGTATTCGGCGGCGCTGCCGGTATCGCCGGAGGTGGCGCCGAAGATGTTCAGCTGCGCGTCCTGCTTGGCCAGCGTGTATTCGAACAGATTGCCCAGCAATTGCATCGCCATGTCCTTGAAGGCCAAGGTCGGGCCGTTGGACAGCGCCTGCAGCACCAGCTTGGTGCCGTTGTCGCCCTCTTCCAGCACGCGCAGCGGTGTGATCTGGCTGGCCTTCTCGCCTTTGCGGGCGTTTTTGTAGACTTCCTTGGTGTAGGTCTTGGCGGTCAGCGCGCGCAGGTCGGCTTCCGGAATGTCGGTCGCGAACTTCCTCAGGATCTCGAACGCCAGGTCGGCGTAGGACAGCTGGCGCCAGGCATCGAGCTCGGCGCCGGTCACCTGCGGGTAGGCCGACGGCAGGAACAAGCCGCCATCGACGGCCAGGCCACCCAGGAGGATGTCGGAGAATTGTTGGGAAGACGAGGAAGCGGCCGATGCGGCGGCGCGGGTAGACACGTATTGCATAGATTAGAAAAGTCCGGTTGGGCTGACGGCTAAAGGGCAGAACGGTGCAAAGGAGCGGTTATTATAGTGCGAGCAAGCCGATGGCACAAAAAAAAGCCCCGGAACCGGTCCGGGGCGTTGCGCGGCCTTGGCGGCCTAGACACTTTTATGCGCTCTTGCGGCGGCGTATCCAGCCCATCACCCCCAGGCCGGCCAGCAGCAAGGCATAAGTTTCAGGTTCCGGCACCGGCGTCAGATTGACCGTAAAGCCATAGGTGGTATCGCCGGCGGCTTTGGCGCCCGCCACTTCCAGGTAGTATGCGGTATTGGCCGTCACCGCGACATTGGAGAAATACCAGTAGCCGGAGCCAGCCTGCGCCACGGAGGAGTCGCTGGCAGACACCTCGTAACCGGCCGGGCCGATCAGCGCATTGCTGGCGGCGTCATGGATCGAGAACGACGTGATGGAGATGCCCAGCTGCTGCAGCAGCGAGTCGGTCAGGTAGCCGGAACCATCCGTGGTGAAGGTGTAGTGGTCGACGAACGTACCTGCCGCACCGGTAAATGCCTTGTCGACACCGGCGGTCCAGTCCACAACCAGTGAATTCAGGTCGTAGTCAGTCGCCTGGGCCGACGAGGTAAACATACCCGCTGCGAGCGCTACGGCAGCCAGTGCCGCTTTCGTGGTCATATTCATGTTTGTGCCTTTAGGTTGGATGGGAGGAGGCTGAAAATTCTCGCGTCAGGTTTTTTTGCCGGCATTGCGCTTGCGGCGGGCCACCAGGCCCAGTACGCCCAAACCGCCCAGCAACATACCGTAGGTTTCCGGTTCAGGGACCGCAGTGACGATCTTGCCATCCAGCGTCAGCGAACTGCGGCTGTGGAATTTGCCGGTCACGGTAATCGTGTAGTTACCATTGCCCAAGTTCAAAGTTGGCAGCGTCCAGAGCTCGGTGACGCCGGTCTGCACCTGGTTGCCGGAACTGCCAGTCGGACCACTCAACGTAAAGGAGTACAGGTCGAGGCCGCCGGTGGCGCTGGTCGACGACACCTTGAAATCGCTGAAGGTAGACCAAGTGGTCGGGCTGGCCAGCGTAAAGGTAAAGGTATCGGTGAACAGGGTTTCCGCAGGACTGGTGCGACCATAAGTGACGCTGTTGTGCGCTACGGTGCCGGTCAGGACCAGCGGCGCACTCACATCCAAGGCGGTAGCTTGCGCGCCCGACCATCCCACCACACCCGCAAGCAATACGCCTGCAACACTGACTTTTTTCAGCGACATCTTCATAAAGACACCTTTTAAGTAGTAGTGGGGCCGGTACCGCAGCCAATATTAAAGCCTGAAAATTTCTGGATTAGGATTAATGTATCACTGCGGACAGATTTTTTGTTATCAATTTTAAATTTTAAATTTCCCCAGGGATAACTTTTCTCAAATGCATGAGTTTCTGATTCTGCTCAGAAATTTTTGCCAAAAATTCGGCCTGAAAATTTTTTTGGGGAAAGTTTACGATGCATATGTACAACAAACCTTTTCCATAAAACAACTATGAAAAAAAGGCCTGTTGTATTTTGGTAGCGGCGCAGCACGCCCGAATTAGCAAGCCGCGTGATTGACAGTGATGACGTGGATGGCGAGGCCGCCCAGCGAGGTCTCCTTGTATTTGGCCTGCATGTCGGCGCCGGTCTGGCGCATGGTTTCGATCACTTCGTCGAGGCTGACGAAGTGGGTGCCATCGCCCTTCAAGGCAAGCGAGGCGGCCGTGATGGCCTTGACCGCGCCCATGCCGTTGCGCTCGATGCAGGGAATCTGCACCAGGCCGCCGATCGGGTCGCAAGTCATGCCCAGGTGGTGCTCGATGCCGATTTCGGCCGCGTTTTCGATCTGGTTGTTGCTGCCGCCCAGCGCCGCCACCAGGCCGGCCGCCGCCATCGCGCAGGCCACGCCGACTTCGCCCTGGCAGCCGATTTCGGCGCCGGAGATCGACGCGTTACGCTTACACAGCATGCCGATGGCGGCCGCCGTCAGCATGAAATTGCGCACGCCGGTGACCGGGTCGCTGGGCTTGCAGTCTTCCGCGTAGTAGCGCAGCACGGCCGGTATGATGCCCGCCGCACCGTTGGTCGGCGCCGTGACGACGCGGCCACCGGCGGCGTTTTCCTCGTTGACGGCCATCGCGTACAGGCTGACCTGGTGCAGCGCGTCGTGCGGCAAGTCGTTGGCGCGGTTGTCGGACGCCTTGGCTTCGCTGGCCTGCTTCCACAAGTTGGCGGCGCGGCGCTTGACGTTCAGGCCGCCCGGCAGCTGGCCCGGCGTTTCCAGGCCGTGGGCGATGCAGTCGCGCATGACCTGCCAGATCTTGTCGATACCGGCGTTCAGTTCCGCGTCAATGCGCTTGACGTTCTCGTTCGTGCGCAGCATTTGCGGGATGGTCAAGCCGCTGCGCTCGCCGTGGGCCAGCAGCTGGTCCATGGTGTCGAACGGATAGGGAATGGCGGACGCGGGCGCACTGCCGGACACCGGGGCGGCCTCGTGTGCCTCGCCCTCCTCCTTGATGAAACCGCCGCCAACCGAGTAATACACCTTGCGGAAGGTGCTGCCGTCGGCGCGCGTAACGGTGAAACGCATGCCGTTCGGATGCTCGGCCAGCGATTCGGCCATATGGAACACCAGGTTGACGCCGCGCTTGAACGGCACCGCGTGCTTGCCCAGCAGCTTCAGCTCGCCGGCGGCTTCGGCTGCCGCCAGTTGCGCATCGACGCTGGTCGGCACCACGTCCTGCGGAGTTTCGCCCATCAGGCCGAGAATGACGGCCTTGTCGGTCGCGTGGCCGATGCCGGTCAGCGCCAGCGAGCCATACAGCTCGGCGGTCACGCCGGTGACGTCGTCCAGCGGAGCGCTATCGAGCAGAAACCGGCGGGCCGCCACCATCGGTCCCACCGTGTGGGAACTCGACGGCCCGATGCCGATTTTAAACAGGTCGAATACGCTCATGTCCATCAGTTGTCTCGCTTTTTTATAGTGTGTTGAATTACGCCGCTTTGCCCAGATGGACATCGACGTTGGCCAGCATGTCGGCCACCATCTCCTCGACGCCGATGCGGGCTTTCCAGCCCCAGTCGGCGGTCGCGGTGGCGTCGTCCAGGCTTTGCGGCCAGGTGTCGGCGATGGCCTGGCGGCTGTCTGGCTTGTAACCGATCTTGAAGTCCGGCAGCGCGCGGGTGATCGCGGCGGCCAGCTGCTCCGGATTGAACGAGACGCCGGCCACATTGTAGGCCGAGCGCACCTTGACCTGTTCGGCCGGCGCGTCCATCAGTTCGATGGTGGCGCGGATGGCATCGGGCATGTAGATCATTGGCAGCGTGGTCTGCGGGCCGAGGAAGCATTCATAGCGCTCGCCGCGCAGCGCCGAGTGGAAGATGGCGATGGCGTAGTCGGTGGTGCCGCCGCCCGGCGGCGACTTGAAGCTGATGATGCCCGGGTAGCGGATCGAGCGCACGTCGACGCCATACTTGATGAAGTAGTACTCGCACAGGCGCTCGCCGGCCAGCTTGCTGATGCCGTAGATGGTGGTCGGATCCATCACCGTGGTTTGCGGCGTATTGACGGCCGGCGTGTTCGGGCCGAAGGCGGCGATCGACGAAGGCCAGAAGATGCGCAGCGGCTTGCCGATGGCGCCGCGCTCGCGCGCCACTTCCAGGATGTTGAGCAGGCCGTCCATGTTCAGCGTCCAGGCTTTCAGCGGCGCCGCTTCGCCGGTGGCCGACAGCATGGCAGCCAATTGGTAGACCTGGGTGATGCCCTCTTGCGTGACCAGCGCCGACAGCGCTTCCTTGTCCAGCACGTTCAGCGGCGTGTAGCGCGCCGCGTTGTACAGGTTGGTCGGGCTGATGTCGCTGGCGATGACGTTTTGCGCGCCGTGCTGGGCGGCCAGGGCCTCCACCAGTTCACTGCCGATCTGGCCGTTGGCGCCGATAACGAGGATGCGTTGTTGTTCCATTTTTATGTTCCTGACGATTTTCATGTTTAGTTTTTCAGCAGGCCCAGTTCTTGGCCCGCCTGTTCGAATGCTTTGAGCACGGTATCCAGCTGTTCGCGGGTGTGAGCCGCCGACAGTTGGACACGGACGCGCGCCTGGCCCATCGGGACCACCGGGTAGAAGAAGCCGCTGAGCAGAACGCCCAGCTCATACATTCGTGCCGCGAATTTCTGCGCGACGGGCGCATCGAACAACATGACAGGAACTACAGGGTGCGTACCGGGCTTGATGGTGAAGCCGATACGCTCGATCTCCTTGCGGAAGTAAGCGGTGTTTTCATGCAGGCGGTCGCGCAGCTCGGTCGATTGCGACAGCTGCTGCAGCACCGCCAGCGAAGCGCCGGCGATCGACGGCGCCAGCGTGTTGGAGAACAGGTAGGGACGCGATTTCTGGCGCAGCATGTCGATCACTTCCTTGCGCGCCGAGGTGAAGCCGCCCATCGCGCCGCCCAGCGCCTTGCCCAGCGTGCCGGTGATGATGTCGATGCGGCCCATGACGTTGTGGTGCTCGTGCGTGCCGCGGCCGGTCGCGCCCATGAAGCCGGAGGCGTGGCATTCGTCGATCATCACCAGCGCGCCGTACTTGTCGGCCAGGTCACAGATCTTGTCCAGCTGGGCGATGGTGCCGTCCATCGAGAACACGCCGTCGGTGACGATGACCTTGTGGCGCTTGTCGGACGCCGCCTGCAGCTGCACTTCCAGGTCGGCCATGTCGTTGTGGGCGTAGCGGAAGCGCGCGGCCTTGCACAGGCGGATGCCGTCGATGATCGAGGCGTGGTTCAGCGCGTCGGAGATGATGGCGTCGTTTTCATCGAACAGCGGTTCGAACACGCCGCCGTTGGCGTCGAAGGCCGCCGCGTACAGGATGGTGTCCTCGGTGCCGAGGAACTTCGAGATCGCCTGCTCCAGCTGCTTGTGCACGGTCTGCGTGCCGCAGATGAAACGTACCGACGACAGGCCGTAGCCGTATTTCTCGGTCGCGTCGATCGCGGCCTGGGCCACCCACTCCTGGCCGGACAGTCCGAGGTAGTTGTTGGCGCACATATTAATCAAGGTGCGGCCATCCTCGCCCACCACTTCCGAGCCCTGGCGCGACGCCAGCACACGCTCGGGCTTGTACAGGCCCTGCTCGCGCAGCTGGTCGAGGTTTTGCTGCAGGCCGCTGAAGAAGGAGGTTTTGGCTTGGATGGTCATGATAGTCCTTGTGTGTGGTACGATTTCACCGCGTTTACACTGCCTTATGCGAAATCCGTTATTTCGAACTCAAATTCAATATATCGAATATTACAGAGAACCAGTGAACTCTGCAAGCCGCGCACCAGCGGCGATTCAATTGAAATTTAGTCCATCTGCCGAATAAAACAATGAAAACACCTGTTTCGACAAACGCCCCACCGGAAGTCGGCGCCGCCCTGCAGCGGCTGCGCCTGGCGCGCGGCCTGACCCTGGAAGACCTGTCCCGGATCGCGGGGGTCTCCAAGTCGATGCTGTCGCAGATCGAGCGCGAGAAGGCCAACCCGACCATCGCCATCACCTGGCGGCTGGCCAATGCGCTAGGGGTGCAGATCGGGGAACTGCTGGCAACGGCCGAGCGGGAGACGGAGACCGTCCGCGTGATCGAGGCGCACGAAATTCCTACCCTGCCCGGCCATCACGCCGGCTACGTGCTGCGCATCCTGGGCCCGCTGGAACTGGCGAGCAAATATGAGTGGTATGAACTGACGCTGGTGCCGGGCGGCGAACTGGCCTCGCAGGGACATGATCCTGGCGCGCAGGAACACCTGACGCTGCTGCACGGTTCGGTGGAAGTGGAAGTGGGGCCCGACAAGAAGAAGGTCAAGCTGGGCAGCACGGCGCGCTACCCGGGTGACCAGCAGCACATCATCCGCAACGTCGGCAAGACCGAGGCGAAGGCGCTGCTGGTGGTGATACACCGTTAATTGGTTACCAATTCGACTCCCGCTCCGGAGTCGATGTGATGCGGTGGATCGACAGGTCGGCGCCCTGGAACTCCTCCTCCGGATCGAGACGCAGGCCGAGCGTGGCTTTCAGCAGGCCGTAGATGGCGAAGCCGCCGATCAGGGCGATCGCCACGCCGAGCAAGGTGCCGCCCAGCTGCGCCGCCAGCGACACGCCGCCGATGCCGCCCAGGGCTTTCTGGCCGAAGATGCCCGCCGCGATACCGCCCCAGGCGCCGCACAGGCCGTGCAGCGGCCACACGCCCAGCACGTCGTCAATCTTCCATTTGTTCTGCGCCAGCGTGAACATCCAGACGAACACGCCGCCGGCGATGGCGCCGGTGGCCAGCGCGCCCAGCGGGTGCATCAGGTCCGAGCCGGCGCACACCGCCACCAGGCCGGCCAGCGGCCCGTTGTAGGCGAAGCCGGGATCGTTCTTGCCCATCAACAGCGCGACCAGCGTGCCGCCGACCATCGCCATCAGCGAATTGACGGCCACCAGGCCGTTCATCTTGTCCAGCGCCTGCGCGCTCATGACGTTGAAGCCGAACCAGCCCACCGTCAGAATCCACGCGCCCAGCGCCAGGAACGGAATCGACGACGGCGGATGGGCGGCGATGGCGCCGTTTTTCATATAGCGTCCACGGCGGGCGCCCAGCAGCAGCACGGCCGGCAGCGCGACCCAGCCGCCGACGGCGTGCACCACCACCGAACCGGCGAAATCATGGAACTCGGCGCCGAAGGCCGAGGCCAGCCATTGCTGCACGCCGAAGCGGTGGTTCCAGACGACGCCTTCAAAGAATGGGTAGACAAAGCCGACCAGCAGCGCGGTGGCGATCAGCTGCGGATGGAAGCGCGCCCGCTCGGCGATGCCGCCCGAGATAATCGCAGGAATCGCCGCCGCAAAGGTCAGCAGGAAGAAGAACTTGACCAGCTCATAGCCGTTTTTGGCAGCCAGCACGTCGGCCGAGGAGAAGAAATTGACGCCATAGGCGATGCTGTAGCCGACAAAAAAGTACGCAATCGTCGACACCGCAAAATCCACCAGGATCTTGACCAGCGCGTTGACCTGGTTTTTCTTGCGCACCGTGCCCAGCTCCAGAAACGCGAAGCCGGCGTGCATGGCCAAAATCATGATGGCGCCGAGCAAAATGAACAATGCGTCGGCGCCGTCTTTGTATCCACCCATCAAGATTACTCCCCAAAATAATGCAAAAGTTAAAAACGAATATGAGTAAAAGCAATATTCGTTCCACTTTGGTGCACATTTTAAGTGACTGATTTCGCTGGGTTTTATTTTGGTGAATACTTCGCACCATCGTCGTGCGCACCGAAAGATGGCATCATTTTGGTGCAGATCAGATCGGAGCTCCCGGAGGCACAGCAGGCAAGGCCCGCAGTTTGACGCTGCGCGGATCGGCCAGATAGCCGGCGATCAGCTCGGCCGCCTGCTTGCGGCTGTCGGCCGTGACACCTTTGCCGGGATTCTTTTGCAGCCACTGCGCCAGCTCGCGCACCGATTGCCGCACCTCCGCCGCCACCTGCGGATGCAGTTTGCCGCCGTCCAGCAGGTTCAGCATGGCGTCGGCCAGCACCCAGTCGGCCGCCAACTGCACCGCTTCGCCGCCGACGACCGAGGCGGGAACCGGCTCGCGCTTCCAGGTTTTTTGCAGCAACAGCGACAGCACTTCCTGCACGCCGGGTTGCTGGGCGTCGCGCGCATGCTGCCAGGCGACGCGGTTGATGCGGCTGGCGTCCAGCAGGAAGCCGGCCGTTTGCGCGGCGCCCGCCTCGGCGATCGAGAAGGCGTCGAACACCGAACCCATATTGGTGGCGAAGTATTCGCGGCTGCGTTCATGGCCCATCGCCGGCGGCGTCAGGACATCCAGCACGCCGGCCGGCAGCGCCAGGTATTCGGCGCGCAGGCTGTCGGCCAGGCGGTTCAAAGCCTGGCGCTGAATCGCCGCGGGCGTGGCCTTGATGCCGGCCTTGGCCAGGCCGGCCTTGACGTCGCCCGCGCTGGTGTAATCGAAATCTCCGCCGCCGATCAGGCGCGCCACCGCTTCGCCCTGGTAGCGCTGCAGCAGGTAGACCGGGACCAGCCGCGCTTCCAGCTCGCCGATCTGGCGGGCGTCCGGCAGCACATCCACCGAGAAGGTTTGCAGCGCGCGCTGGCGTACGGCGCCCAGCTGGTCCCAGGTCTTGATCGAGTCCGGGCCGAAGTCCCACAACAGGCCGTCGGGATGGCTGGAGCCAGGCGAGCGGTCGTCCTGGTCGCTGGAATACAACATGCCGGCGCCGCGCGCATCGGCGCGCAACTTGGCCAGCGCCGACTGCTCCTGAGTGCCTCCACCAAAGTCGCCGTAGATGTATTTGACGATGTAGTCGTCCCACGGTCCGACGCCGACGCCATAGGCATCGGCCAGATCGACATTGCCCCTGGCGTCAAGCTTCAGTATCGGATGGGGGTAATCCATCACCGAGCCGTTGCCGTTGCCCATGCGGCTGGCCGCGAAATTATGGGCGAAGCCCAGCGTGTGTCCCACTTCATGCGCGGCCAGCTGGCGCAGGCGGGCCAGCGCCATTTCCTCGGCCAGCTTCTGCTTGTCGGCCGGAGCGTTCTTGCCGTACGGGGCAAGCAGGCTTTCGGCGATCAGGATGTCCTGGCGCACGCGCTGCGAACCCAGCGTGACGGCGCCGCGGATAATCTGTCCGGTACGCGGATCGGCCAGCGCGTTCCCGTAGGACCAGCCGCGCGTGGCGCGGTGCACCCAGTGGATGACGTTGTAGCGGATGTCCATAGCGTCGACGCCCTCGGGCAACAGCTCGACGCGGTAGGCGTCCTTGAAGCCGGCCTTCTCGAAGGCGCTGGCCCACCACGAGGCGCCGGCGATCAATGCCGAGCGCACGGGCTCCGGCGCGCCGCGGTCGACGTAGTAGACGATGGGCTTCTTGACGGTGCTCACCGCCGACGACGGATCGGTCTTTTCAAGGCGGTGCCGTACTTGCCAGTGAACGTCGATGCTGCTGGCGAGCGGCGTGGCGAAGTCGTAGTAGCTGGTGTCGAAGCCACCGGAATATGGATGGTAGGCGCGTGGCTGCCAGCCGCCGGCTTTTTCACCCACCTCGGGCAGGCGCACCATGCTGATGCGCTGGCGCAGCGACAGGCTGGCGGGATCGGCGCCAACCTGGCGCACATACTCGGCCTGTCCGGGACCGGCAAAGGTCAGCAGCGACTCCAGTTCGACGTTGTCCGGGAAGGCCTTGGCCTCTTCCGCCAGCACAGCGCTACGCGTGGCATCTACCTGGTAGGCGCCCTGCTTGGCGGCCGTCAGGCGCGCGGCGACGCCGTGGCGGTCGGCCAGCAGGAAGCTGGAGAAGTCGACCAGATGATGTTCACTGTCGGCGGCGAGTATGTCGCCGGACCACAGAACAGCGCTGGCAAAGGATTCCTGCACAGCGGCGCGTTCGTCCTTATCCGGCGAAGCGGCGATGAAGTTGGTGTTTTCCTGGACCAGGAACAGCCTGGCGCCACGTTTTTCAAAGTGCGCCATGCGCATCTCGCCCGGCTGGCCGCGATCGAGGCCGACGTCGTTCGAGCCCAGTGCGTAAGGCAAGGAACTCAGTAGCAGGAAGGGCTGGTTCAACGCGGCCACCGACAGCAGCACCCTGCCCTTGTCGGTATCGCGCCAGACGTCGATGAAGCCCGGCTGCGATTGCATGCCGCGCGTGACATCGGCGATCTGCCTGGCAGCCGACGCCGGCGCCGTGGACGAAACGGCCGAAGGCGAAGCGGCGGCGCCAACCACCGGCGCCGCGCCCGACATCAGAATGGCGAGCAGCAGCGGCCCGGCGGCTGGCGCGGCCCTCACTGCTGGCCCGCCGCTTTGGAGCCTTCCGCGGCGCCGTCCATCTTCAGCGCGCGGCTCAGGAAGCCCCAGCGGTCCGCCACTTCCTCGATCTGCTTGGTGGTCGGCTTGCCGGCGCCGTGGCCGGCCTTGCTGTCGATACGGATCAGGATGGGCGCGCCGCCCGGCGCCTGATCGGCCTGCGCGGTCGCGGCGAACTTGAAGCTGTGGGCCGGTACCACGCGGTCGTCATGATCGGCGGTGGTGATCATGGTCGCCGGATAGCAGGTGCCCTTCTTCAGGTTGTGCAGCGGCGAGTACTTGACCAGCGCCTTGAATTCGTCGGCGTTGTCGGACGAGCCGTAGTCCGAAGTCCAGGCCCAGCCGATGGTGAACTTGTGGAAGCGCAGCATGTCCATCACGCCGACCTGCGGGATCGCCGCCGCGAACAATTCGGGCCGCTGCGTCATCGCCGCACCGACCAGCAGGCCGCCGTTGCTGCCGCCGCCGATGGACAGCTTGGCCGGCGACGTGACCTTGTGCTCGATCAGCCATTCGGCCGCGCCGATGAAATCGTCGAACACATTCTGCTTCTGCAGCTTGGTGCCGGCCGCATGCCACGATTCGCCGTACTCGCCGCCGCCGCGCAGGTTGGCCATCACGTAGACGCCGCCCATTTCCAGCCACGCCAGGTTGGCGACCGAGAACGACGGCGTCAGCGAGATATTGAAACCGCCGTAGCCGTACAAGTAAGTAGGATTGCTGCCGTCCAGCTTCAGACCCTTCTTCGACACGATGAACATCGGCACCTTGGTGCCATCGCGGCTGGTGAAGAATTCCTGGCGTGTCTCAAACAAAGCCGGGTCGAAGTCCACCTTCGGCTGGCGGTACACGCTGCTCTTATTGGCCTTGAGGTCGTAGCGGTAGATGGTCGACGGCGTGGTGAAGCTGGTGTACGAGTAGAAGGTTTCGGTATCGGCGCGCTTGCCGTTGAAGCCTCCGGCCGAGCCGAGGCCCGGCAGTTCGATATCGTGCAGCGGCTTGCCTTTGAGGTCGAACACCTTGACCAGGCTGTGCGCATCGCTCAGGTAATCAACCAGCAGCTGGTTGTTGACGATGGATGCGGACACCATCGTGTTACCGCTCTCGGGCACGATCTGCTTCCAGTTCAACACGCCCGGCTTGCGGGTGTCGATGCTGACGATGCGGCCGCGCGGCGCGTTGCGCTCGGTGCGGAACCAGAACACGGAACCGTCGTTGCCGATGAAGTTATAGGCCGCGTCGAAGTCCTCCAGCAGCGGCACCACCTTGGCGTCCTTGCGCGACAGCTCCTTGTAGTAGACGCGGTTCTTGTTCTCCGTGCCCTGCGACGCGGTGATCACCAGGTATTTGCCATCCTCGCTCACTTCGGCGCCGAAGCCCCAGTCCTTGTGGTCCGGCCGGTCGTAGACCAGCGTATCCGCGCTTTGCGGCGTGCCGACCTTGTGGAAGTACAGCTTCTGGAAGTAGTTGACGTCGGCCAGCTTGGTCGCTTCCTTCGGCTCGTCGTAGCGGCTGTAGAAGAAGCCGGAACCGTCGTGTAGCCATGCGGTGCTGGAGAACTTGACCCACTTGATGATGTCGTCGGTGTCCTTGCCGCTGTCGATGTCGCGCACCCTGATCTCGTTCCAGTCGGAGCCGGATGCCGCGGTGCTGTAGGCCAGGTAACGCCCGTTCGGGCTGACGGCCAGGCCGGCCAGCGCCACGGTGCCGTCGGCGGCCAGCGTGTTCGGATCGAGCAGCATGCGCGGCACGTCGGCCAGCGTCTTCATCGTGTACAGCACCGACTGATTCTGCAGCCCGTCGTTACGGCTGTAGAAATAGCGGCCGCCTTCCTTGAACGGCACGCTGAAGCGCTCGAAGTTCCACAGCTTGGTCAGGCGCGACTTGATCGCGTCGCGGCCCGGGATCTGCGACAGGTAGCCCTGCGTCAGCTTGTTCTGCGCCTCGACCCAGGCGTGGGTCTCGTCGCTGTTGGCGTCTTCCAGCCAGCGGTAGGGATCGGCGATGGTGGTGCCGTGGTAGTTGTCCTGCTGGTCCACGGTGCGGGTGATCGGGTAGTTCAGCGTTGCGCCGGGGGCCGGGCAGGTTTGCGCCAGGGCGGAGGCTTGCGACAATATCAGGGAGGCCAATAGCGATAAACGTCGTTGCATGTGTGATCCGTATCAAAGTAAGGTTCAGGAACACAGATCATAACGTGAAGTTTAGCAAATTTGAAACGTTAGGCCGGAAGCCAGGACATTTTTTATTTGGCGTAGCTGACGTCGTCGGTGGCGATGGCGGCCGGCGCCTGCCACGTCTCCAGCCAGGAAATGAGCTGGTCGCCGGGGATCGGACGGCTCATGAAGTAGCCCTGCCCCTGGTCGCACCCCAGTTCGGCCAGCAGGCGCCATACGGCTTCGCTCTCGATGCCCTCGGCCACCACGCGCAGGCCCATGTTGTGACCGAGGTCGATGGTCGAGCGCACGATCTTGGTGTCGCCGATGTCGTTCTCCATGTTCAGCACGAAGGACTTGTCGATCTTCAGTTCATTGACCGGCAGCCGCTTCAGATACGCCAGCGACGAATAGCCGGTGCCGAAATCGTCGATCGACAGGTCCACGCCCATCGCGCTCAGGCGCTCCAGCGTGTTCTGGGCGCGCACCGGATCGTCCATGATCGCGCTCTCGGTGATCTCCAGGCAGAACGAGCCGGGAGCGAGCTTGTGGCGCTCCAGCAGGTCGGCAAACTTGGCCGGCAGGTCCTGGTCCAGCAAGTCGCGCGTCGACAGGTTGACCGACACCTTCAGCGGATAGCCCTTGGCCGCCAGCTCCTGGCACAGCTCCGCCGACTTCTCCATCACCCAGCGCGTCAGCACGCGGATAAAGCCGGTCTGCTCGGCGAACGGAATGAACTCGTCGGGGAACACGTTGCCGCGCTCGGGATGCACCCAGCGCACCAGCGACTCCATGCCCACCACTTTGCCGGTATCGAGCATGATCTTCGGCTGCACGTGCAGGCGGAACTCGTTGCGCTCGATGGCGTTGCGCAGTTCCGTCAGCAGCGACAGGCTCTTCTCGCTGGACTTGTCCATCGCCACGTCGTAGACCACGGCGCCGTCGTTGCGCTGCTTGGCCGCGTACATCGCCACCTCGGCCATGCTCAGCAAGGCGACGCCGTCGCTGCCGTGGGCCGGATAGCCGGCGATGCCCAGGCCCGCGCCGATGTCGACCGTCTGGTCTTCCAGCGACAGCGGCGTCTCCAGCGTCTGCAGGATCTCGGCGGCCATGCGCTGGGCCGAATCGAGGTCGGAGGCCGGCAGCAGCACGGCGAATTCGTCGCCGCCCAGCCGCGCCACCTGCGCCGACGACTGGCGCCGGTTCGCCAGCAGCAGTTGCAGGCGGCCCGCCACCTGGCGCAACAGCGCATCGCCGAAGTTGTGGCCCATGACGTCGTTGACATGCTTGAAGCGGTCCAGGTCCATCATCAGCACGAACACCGCTTCATCGCGCTTGCCCGCGTCGGCCAGCGCGTCGTTCAACAGCAGCAGGAACTGGGCGCGGTTCGGCAACCCGGTCAGCGTGTCCCAATACGCCAGCCGGCGGATTTCCTGTTCTCGCTTGGCGATCCCCTCGCGCATCGCGTCGAAGGCATGCGCCAGCGCGCCGATTTCGTCTTCGCGGCTGGTGTCGATCTGGCCCTTGTAGTCGCCCTGCTCCAGACGCTTGGCGGTTTCCGCCAGTGAGCTGATCGGCTGGGCGATGCGCTTGGCGGTGAACACGATGGCCAGCGCCGAGACGGCGATGCCGGCCAGCGTCAGGCCGATCAGCCAGTGTTCGAGGCGGGTGTATTCGGCGGTCGCCTCGTCGATGGAGCGCGCCAGCAGCACGCTGGCGGCTTGGCCGTTGTCGCTGCCGATCGACAGCAGGCGCGCGCTGTACTGGCTGCTCTCGACCGTCATGTCGAATGGCCCTTCCGGCGTGGACGGCAAGGCTTGCAGCTGGTCGACCACGGTTTGCGCCGACGCGCCGAGGAAGGTCGAGCCCACGGCCATCCAGCGCCCTTGCGGGTCGCGCGTCAGCACGGTGGTGTGCAGCGAGCTGACTTCGCGCATGTCGGTGGCCAGCTGGCGGTCGATCGGGAAGGTCATCACGATCCAGCCGATGGTGATCGGCGCCTTGACCGGCATGACGACGATCTGGTACGGCCGGCGGTCGACGATGGCGATGCCGTTGGCGCCGTCGGAGGCTTCGGCGGCGTCGAGCATGCTGTCGACCAGTTTTTCCAGCCCGGCCGACTGGCTGTTGTTGGTCGATACGCTGATCTTGCGCTCGGCGCTGATCAGCATCGTCAGCGAAGCCTTGATGCGGCGCCCGCTGTTGGCCAGCGCCGACTCGATGGTGGCGCGGTCGCTCTCGTCGTTGTTGCCGATGGCGGCCACGAAGGCGGTGTCGCGCGCCAGCAGGCGGGCGCCGAAGCGCAGGCTTTGCGCGTTCTGGTCCAGCAGCCGGCGGAACACCTTGGCGCCGTTGCTGAGTTCGCTACCGATGCTGAGCCGGGCGTTGTTGTCGATGCCGCGCTGGATCACCAGCAGGCCGGCCACCTGCACGGCGATGATCAACACCAGGAACAGCGTGACGATCCGGCTTTCCAGGCTGCGAAAACGAATGCGCATGCTCAGGCCATCCCTCAGTAATTGGACGAGGATGCGTCTTCGGCCGACGCCGCCTTCATCGGCAGCTTGAACACCGCGGTCGCCAGGCTGTCGCCCGCCTTCACCGTCAGCGGCTGTTCGGGGGTGGCGCCGCCGACCGTGTTGTAGTGCCAGGCCTTGACCACGTATTTGCCGGCGGGCAGCTCGATGCGGACCGCGCCGGCGCCGTCGGTCTTGGCGAAGTACGGCGTGTCGACCACCTTGACGTAAGCCAGCATCTTGTCATGGATGTTACAACCGAGCACAACCGTGCCTGCCTTGTCGAACACCTGGGGCGCGGCCGACTGGCCGGAATACAGCTTCTGGTCGAACTTATGGGCAGGCGAGAAGGAATAGATGTGGTGGCGCACCTTGTCGTTGTTCGGGAAGAATACCTTGCTGCCGGTCTGCACCACGCTGACCAGGGGCAGGAACTTCAGGCCCTTCTGCTCGATCTCCGCCGTGGCGGGCGCCTTGCCGGCCGCCGGACCACCTTCGGGCTCGACATAAATCACGGTGTCGGGCAAGGCTTTGCCGGCCGCGTCCTGCACCTGCACGGTGAGACCGCTGGCGCCGGCGCCGGCGGCGCTCCAGGCCAGCAGGCAGAACAACAGGGATCGACGGACACAACGACGCATGGGGAGCCTGAACTTTATTTATGACAAGCACATATTGTACCGATTGTAGCGACCGGGGGTAGCGTCGGAGCAATAGATTTGTTTCTATACGTCATCATGCGGTCACAAAAGCGCGCTACGATCTGCCGGTTGAAGCCTATTGAGCACCGCCATCGTGAATTCCGTTCTCGGCCGCAAACCGGCGCAAGGCGCTACCGTCAGTTATCTCAAGCCCCTGGCAGAGGATGACGACGCCGTGCTGCGCGCGCATCTGCACGACATCCTCGCGCGGCGCCAGCTGAGCGCGCTGTTCCAGCCCATTGTACACATGCAGAGCGGCGAAATCATCGCCTACGAGGGCTTGATACGGGGGCCGTCCGACAGCCCGCTGCACTCGCCGATGAACTTGTTCAAGGTGGCGCGCGTCAACGGCCTGACGGTGCAGGTCGAGCACCTGTGCCGCAAGGTGGTGCTGGAACGCTTTGCCGAACTCAAGCTGCCGGGCAAGCTGTTCCTCAACGTCAGCCCGGAATGCCTGCTGCAGCGCGACGCGCGGCATGGCGAGACGCTGGAATACATCCACCAGATCGGCATCCACCCGGACCGAGTGATCATCGAGCTGACCGAAAACCAGCCGACCTACGACTACGACCTGATGCGCGAGGCGGTGCTGCATTACCGCAACATGGGCTTCCAGATCGCCATCGACGACCTTGGCGAAGGCTTTTCCAGCCTGCGGCTGTGGTCGGAACTGCGGCCCGAGTATGTCAAGATCGACATGCATTTTATTCAAGGCATCAACAACGACCCGGTCAAGCTGCAGTTCGTGCGCTCGATCCAGGAAATTGCCGACAAGTCCGACACGCTGGTCATCGCCGAGGGCATCGAGACCCAGGCCGAGCTGCTGGTGCTGCGCGACGTCGGCGTCGCCTTCGGCCAGGGCTACCACCTGGGCCGGCCCAACGCGCAACCGGCCCGCACCGCGCCGGCCGAGGTGGTCAAGGCGCTGGCGCGCAACGGCGTGGCGGTCTATCCGCAGCGCGGCGCCGAAAAAAACACGGCCAGCATCTACAAGCTGCTCAACCAGGTCGATGCCGTACCGTCCTCCATGAACAACAACGACGTCTACGAAATCTTCGTCAAGCAGCCCAAGCTGCTGATCATCCCGGTGGTCGACGACGGCGAGCCGCTGGGGTTGATCAGCCGCTTCGACATGATCGACCACTTCGCCCGTCCCTACCAGCGCGAGCTGTACGGCAAGAAATCGTGCAAGCAGTTCATGGACCGCAAGCCGCTGATCGCCGACAAGGACACCAGCCTGCAGGACCTGAGCTTCCGCATGGTGCAGGCCGACGCCCACCACCTGTTCAACGGCTTCATCATCACCGACCAGGGCCGCTACCTGGGCATGGGCACCGGCCACGACCTGATGCGCGAGATCACGCAGATGCAGATCAACGCCGCGCGCTACGCCAATCCGCTGACCCAGCTGCCGGGCAACGTGCCGATCAACGAGCACATCGACCGCCTGCTGGAAAGCGGCACGCGGTTCTGGGTCTGCTATTTCGACCTGGACCACTTCAAGCCTTTCAACGACGTCTACGGCTACCGCCGCGGCGACGACGTGATCCAGCTGACCGGCCAGTTGCTCAGCGAGCGCTGCGACGCCAACCGCGACTTCGTCGGCCATATCGGCGGCGACGATTTCATGGTGCTGTTCCAGAGCGAGGATTGGGAGGAACGCTGCCAGGCCGTGCTGGAGCAGTTCGGGCATAGCGTGCTGGACTTCTACAGCCTCGAGGACCGCGAACGCGGCGGCTATCTCAGCGAAGACCGCCAGGGCAAGAAAGTGTTTTATTCGCTGATGAGCTTGTCCGTCGGCGCGATCCGCGTCGAGCCGCGCCAGTACTACACCCACCACCAGATCGCCACTGCGGCGGCGGAATCCAAGAAGCAGGCCAAGAAGATACACGGCAACAGCCTGTTCATCGACCGCCGGCAAGGCGCCTGACAGGCAAAGGCTATAGCGGCCGCGTCAGCTTGCAGTGGGCGGCGCGCCATTCCCGCGCCTGTTCCTGCGCCGCCGCCATCGCTTGCGGCGTCATGCCCAGTTCGGATTTCTTGCGATTGCTGGCGGCGGCCAGCTCGCTGGCGTCGGCCGCCAGCAACAGCCACATGCACGCCTGCTGCACGTCGCGCGGCACGCCGCGGCCGCTGCCGTACATGCCGCCCAGGTTGAACTGCGCCATCGCGTGGCCCTGCTCGGCGGCCTTGCCATACCATTCCGCCGCCTGCCGGTCGTCCTGCGCCACGCCCAGCCCGTTGGCATACATCACGCCCAGGTTGTTTTGCGCGCTGGCGTCGCCCTGCTCCGCCGCGCTGCGGTACCACGTCACCGCGCGCGCCTCGTCCTTGGCCACGCCGTGGCCGTTCGCATACATCACGCCGACATTGAACTGCGCATTCGGCGCCCCCTGCTCGGCGGCCATGCGGTACCACTCCAGCGCGCGCCGCTCGTCGCGCGCCACGCCGCGTCCGCGCGCGTACATGCCGCCGAGGTTGTACTGGGCCAGCACATGGCCGGACTCGGCCGCGCGGCGGTACCACGAAAACGCCAGCTCGTCGTCGCGGTCCACGCCCTTGCCGTTGGCCAGCATGATGCCCAGGTTGAACTGCGCGTCGGCGTCTTCCTGCTCGGCCGCGCGCTGCAGCCAGGCATAGGCGCGCAGCTGGTCGGCCGCCACCCCCAGCCCCTCGGCGTAAGCCACGCCGACCAGCCGCTGCGCGACGGGGTCGCCCTGCGCGGCGGCCTGGCGGAACCAAGCCAGCGCCTGCGCATCGTTGCGCGCCACGCCGTGGCCATGCTTGTACATCAAACCGAGATTGAGTTGTGCGCTGGGATCGTTTTGCAGCGCGGCCTTGCGGAACCAGGCCAGCGCCAGCGGAAAGTTGCGCCGCACGCCCATGCCGTGCACGTAGGCTTCGCCGAGCAAGGTCTGGGCGCTGGCCGCCCCCTGCTCGGACGCGCGGTAAAACCACGACAAGGCGGTTTCATCGTTGCGGGACACGCCGCGTCCCTTCTTGTACATCTGCCCCAGGTTTTGCTGGGCCGAAACGTCGCCCTGCTGGGCGGCGGCGCGAAACCAGCGCACCGCCTCGCGGTCGTCGCTGGTGACGCCGCGGCCGTTGTAGTACATCACCCCCAGATGGTTCTGGGCGAACGCCAGGCCCCGGTGCGCGGCCTTGAACATCCAGTAGAAAGCGCGGCCCTCGTCGCGCGCGATGCCGTCGCCTTTTTTGTAGAGCAGCCCCAGATTGAACTGGGCGTACGCATCGCCGCGCTCGGCGGCTTCGCGATACCACAAATAGGTGTCGTACCCTTCCCTCGCCGAGCTCTGATTTTTCATGGCACACCTCAGTCCAACGCTGTCACAATGTTGGTTAAAGTGTAAAACGCACCCCGTTTCGTGGTTTGAGCGCGCTCAAATGCGTCATGATAAAATGTTATCGTTTTCAGTGATGACTCAGTGACGACTCAGTGATGATTGCTGCGTTGCCGGCCATTGGGCTTCGGACCCGCCGCGTACACCCCAATCGCCAGCACCGTCAGGCACCAGACGATCAGGGCCCCCGAAGGCAGATCGTACAGCGTCGACAGCACCAGGCCGCTGGCATAGCCGGCGGCGCCGATCAGGTAAGCCAGCACTAGTCGTTTCTTGCCGGAATAATGGCGCACCGCCAGGCCGGGCACGATCAAGCTGGTGAACACCAGATAGACGCCCACCAGTTGTACCGAAGCTGTGACAGCGAGCGCGAAGATCAGGTAAAAGCCGAGCCGGCTCAAACGGTCGCGCAGGAAATACAGCAGCGCGCAGATAACCACCGTGCCGATGGCCGGCACCAGCAGCTGATCGTAGCGCACCCACAGGATCTGGCCGGCCAGCAAGTCCTGCAAATGCTCGCCGCCGTGCGGATTATGCGCCACCAGCAGCAAGCCGGCGGTCGCGGCCAGGATGAACATCACGCCGATCTGCGCTTCCTGCACTTCCGGCCAGCGCTTCTCGGTCCAGGTCAGCAGCAAGGCGCCCAGCACCGCCGCCGCGGCCGCCGCGCCCTGCACCGCCCAGCCCTGCGGATCGAGCTCGGCCACGCCGGCGATGATCACGCCCAGCGCGGCGATCTGCGCGATCGCCAGGTCGATAAACACGATGCCGCGCTTGAGCACCTGCGCGCCCAGCGGCACGTGCGTGGTCAGCACCAGCAGGCCCGCCAGCAGCGCCGGCAGGATGATCATCAGGTCCAGTGTTTCAGCGTTCATTTATTCGCATCCAGCAAGCGTTGTACAGTCGAGTCGAACAGGCCGAACAAATCCTTGCTCTTGTCGTCGCCGCCCACGGAGAACGGCAGCACCACCGCCGGAATCCTGGCGTGCTCGGACAGCCACTGCGAAGCGCGGCCGTCCTGGTAGGCGGCGCGTATCACCATCTTGGCCGGCGCGCGCTGCAGCTGGTTGAGCAACTCCGACAGGTGCGCCGCGCTCGGCTCGACGCCCGGCTTGGGCTCCAGCGTGCCCACCTGGCGCAGGCCCAGCCAGCTCATCAGGTACTCCATGTTCTTGTGGTGCTCGACCACGGCCACGCCCTTCAGCGGCGCGGCCTGTTTTTCCCACTTCAGCATGGCGGCGTCCCAGCGCGCCGAGAAATCCTTCTGCCGCGCCTGGTAGTAGGCGGCGTTGGCGGGATCGAGCTCGGCCAGGCGCTTGGCCAGCGCCACCGCCACCAGCGCGATGTTGTGCGGGTTTTGCTGGATGTGCGGATTGCCGGCGGCGTGGACGTCGCCCTCGCTGCGGTCGACCTTGCTCGGCACGTCGAGGCGCTGCACGAACGCGCCGGCCTCGAAGTTGCCCGGCTGGCCGGCGGCGATCTTGCTGTTGCCCGACTGCTGGACCAGCACCGGCAACCAGCCCACTTCCAGCTCCAGCCCGGTGCACACCAGCAGGTTGGCGTTGCGGGTGCGCGCGATCAGGCTCGGACGGGCCTCGACGCGGTGCGGATCCTGCAGCGCGTTGGTGGCGCTGGACACCTTGACCTTGTCGCCGCCCAGCTCATTGGTCAGCGCTTCCCATTCCGGCTCGCAGGCCAGCACGTTGAGGGCGGCGTGCGCCGACGTGGCAGCCACGCAGGCTGCGGCGGCCAACAGCAGTTGTTTGAGTGTGTGTTTCATTGCCTGCTCCTTAGAACGAGTGGGCAGCATGCGTGCCCAGGCTCATGATGTATTGAAGGAAAATCTGGTTGTCGGTGACGCCGGGACGCGACTTGTCGCGCGCCAGTTGCAGGCGCAGGCGCGAGAACTCGGACGGGCTGTAGTCGATCATGAAGCTGGTGCGCGACGGGTCGTACGCCTCCAGGACAGGCAGACTGGCCCAGCCCAGCACGCCGCTGTCGATCAGGCCGATGCGCTGCGAGCCGGACGACAGCCGGTCGTAACGCAGGCCGGCGCGCCAGGTCGGCATGAACTGGTAGACGCTTTGCAGGTACCAGCCGGACTGCGTGCTGCGGTAGCTGCCGTTGGCGGCCTCGGCGGTGTCGACCGCGTAGTCCAGCGTGCCGGTTTCCTTGCGGCGGAAGTATTCGCCCTGCAGCTTGAAGTTGGTGTTGGTCGGATTGCCGTTGGGCGCCCATTTGTAGATGGCGTCGGCGATCCACATATTGGTCTTGCCGCTGAAGCTGTTGGTCAGGCCCTGGTCTTCATAGGCGCGCTGCTCGGCGCCGGTATGCAGATAGGACACGCCGGCGCGGTAGCTGGCCGCATCGCCGATGTCGTCGCCGATGTGGGCGAACACGCTGACGGCGCCGGCGCCGTTCTTGTCGCGGTCGTTGCCGGGGAAGCCGCTGCCGCTGCCGGCCTCGACGCCGATTTCCAGGAACTGGTCGATCGGCGCCAGCCACTTGGCTTGCACGCCGTCCGGCTTGTACTGGCCGCCGAGGAAGGCCTGGTAGGCCAGCGGCGCGTCGACGAAGTCCCAGGTGTGGGCGTGCTGGCTGTTCAGGTAGCCGATGGAGGACAGGAAGCGGCCGGCCTTGATGTTCAGGCCGTTTTCCATGGCGCGGGTCTGGACGAAGGCTTCTTCCACCGATACCTCGTTGTCGCCGCTCAGCGAGAAGGTCAGCTGGCCGGCGAATTGCGGATCGATGTTGGCGGCCATGGTCAGCTCGGATTCGCCCAGGCTGAAGCCGCGCTTGCCCGGACCGACCTCGCCGCCGCTGGGCGCGAAGCCTTGCAGACGGTACTGGGTCGGATCCTGTTTCAGGTTTTGCAACGTGCCGCCGAGGATCATCGAGATGTTCGGGTTGAACAGGTTGCTTGGCGCATTGGCGCCGCCGACGGCCGACGGCACTGCCGGCGTTTCAACGTAAGGCGCGGCGGCCACGGCATCGGCCGGCGGGGTCGTCGCCGGAGCGGCGGCCGAAGCGACGGCCGGCGCAGCCAGCTGCGCCTTGGCGGCTGCCGCATCCGATTGCGCCTGCTGCAGACGCTGCTCCAGCGCCTGCAGGCGGGCCTCGTAGGCGTCCTTCATCTGGCGGATCTCGGCGCGGATCTCGGCCAGTTCCTTTTGTTCTTTTTTATCGGCGGCATGCACTTGTGGTGCTGCCACGGCGGCGCTCAGGGCCGCCACGATTACGCTGTGCTTCAACATGTTGATTCCTGTAGAGAGATACGACGAACCGCCGCCTGCTCTGGATGCAGCGGCAACGGATCCAACGGACGCAATCAGGACAGGACGGGCGGAGCTCGGGACAGGAAGCCGCAAACGGTGCGCTGGCAATCCAGCGCCGCGGGCGTGGAGGCGATGGCGGCCGACGCATCGTTGTCGGCCAGCGGGAAGGAATAGAAACGGGTGTCGGCGGCGGAGCCGATCTGCGCGAACGCCAGGCATTGGGCGCAGCTGTGATCGAGGCCCAGCTTGGTGATGCCGCCGGTGTCGTCAGCCGCCTGGTCGCTTGCCTGGGCGGCAAGCTGCACCGAACCCGCCGCCGCATGCGACAGCGCGTGCGAGAACCCCATCTGCTGGGAAAACACCAGCAGAAGCGACAGCAGCACGTGGCAAAGGTTGCGGCGTATGTTCACAAAATACCAACAAACGGTTAATCGGTGCCGGTATTGTAATGCGAGTGACGCTTGGTCACCGCACTTTTTGTTTTTCCAGGAACTGGTGGACCTTGGCGGCCGCCAGCTTGTTGATCGACACCAACAAAGCCGGATCGACACCGGCGATGCCATAGGTGGCGCCGATATGTTTGCCGATATGAATCAGCACCTGCGCCGCCACTTCGGCGTCGGACTCGGCCCGGTGGGCCGCGCTGGCAAAGCGGATGCCCAGCTGTCCCGACAGATTGCCCAGCTTGTAGCTGGCCAGGTTGGGAAACACGCGGCGCGACAGTTTCAGCGAACACACCAGCGATTGATAGCCCGGCGTCAAGCCCAGCCGGGCCGCCTCGGCGCGCAGGAACTTGTCGTCGAAGCTGGCGTTGTGGGCGGACAGCGTGTCGCCGCCGATGAAGTCCAGCAGCTCCGGCACCACTTTCGATACCGGCGGCGCGCCGTCGACCATCGCCTGCGTGATGCCGGTCAGGCCGGTGATAAACGAAGGGATGCGCACATTGCAGTTGATCAGCGAGACATAGCGCTCCACCACCTTGCCGTCGACGATGCGCAGCGCCGCCACTTCGGTGATGCGGTCGCCCATGTCGGGCGACAGGCCGGTGGTTTCAAAGTCGAGCATGACGATGGACTGGTTCAGCATCTCGTCACCTCAGCCGAACTTGCGCACGGCGTCCAGCGCCAGGCCGGCGCCGATGCTGCCGAACAAATCGCCCTCGACCTTGCGCGCGGCCGGCACCAGCGCCGCGATGCGTTCGCGCAGCATGCGCACGCCGCTCGAGCCGCCGGTGAAGAATACGGTGTCGACATCGGCCGGCGCCACGCCTGCATCGCGCAGCAGGCTGAGCACGGTGTTCTCGACCGATCCGACCAGGTGGCCGATCGACTCGTCGAACGCGGCGCGGTCCAGCTCCAGCGTGACGGCCGGCGACAGACGGTCCAGCTCCAGCTGCACGCGGGCGGCGTCGGACAAGGCGATCTTGCCCTCCTCCACCTTCATCGCCAGCCAGTGGCCGGCGCGCTCGTCGATCAGCCTTTGCAGGCGGCCCAGCTTTTCCTGCGCGGCCGAATCGCGCAGCAGGTCGGACAGCTGGGTCCACATCTTCTTGGTGTAGGCCTGGTTGATCGTGTGCCAGGTCGCCAGGTTGAAGTAGTAGCTCGACGGCACCTCGCTGTTGTTGCGCAGGCGGCTGCCGTAGCCCAGCAGCGGCATCACCGACGACAGGCTCAGGTATTTATCGAAGTCGGTGCCGCCGATGTGGACGCCGCCGTTGGCCAGGATGTCGTCGCGCCGCTCGGTTTTCTTCGCGCGCTCGGGCGACAGGCGCACCAGCGAAAAGTCCGAGGTGCCGCCGCCGATGTCGGCGATCAGCACCAGTTCCTCGCGGGCGATCTGCGACTCGTAGTCGAAGGCGGCGGCGATCGGTTCGAACTGGAAGGCGATGTCCTTGAAGCCGACCGAACGGGCCACCTCGGCCAGCGTGTCCTCGGCCAGCTGGTCGTTGTCGCTGCTGTCGTCGATGAAATGGACCGGACGGCCGAACACGGCCGACGTGAACTGGCGGCCGGCCGACTGTTCGGCGCGGTGCTTGAGCTCGCCGATGAACTGGGCCAGCAGCGCGCGGAACGGCAGCGCGCGGCCGCCGACCTCGGTCTGGCCGTCGATCAGGCTGGTGCCGAGCAAACTCTTCATCGAACGCATCAGGCGTCCCTCGTAGCCGGCCAGGTATTCGGCCAGCGCCGCGCGGCCGAAGGTGACTTCCTCGTCCTCCGCGTTGAAGAACACGACCGACGGCAAGGTGGTCTTGCCACCTTCCAGCCCGAGCATCACGGGGTGGCCGGGACGCACCCAGCCCACGGTGGAATTTGACGTGCCAAAATCGACGCCGCAAGCTATGGCCATGTCAAATCCTTCAGATCGTAAAGGGGCGGTATCTTATCAGAAATTGCCGCGAAATCCCACCTTCGGGTAAAAATTGCATGGTGGCCACAACTAGCCGAATATTTCTTGAAAGAAAAACGATATTTGTTGCTATCGGACAAGTTTTTGATTATGCTCGACGGATTGAGACCTGCACAAGCAGCCACCCCGCATAAAAACAATGACCAAGACCAAGCCGACACTCGAAGTCAGCGCGACTGAACACAAAGCCACCATCGCCCGCGAAGCCCGCCGCGTCACCTCGTACGACGTGGCGCTGGTGGCCGGCGTATCGCAATCCGCGGTATCGCGCTGCTTCAAGCCGGGCGCCAGCGTCTCCAAGACCACCTACGCCCGCGTGATGAAGGCCGCCGCGCTGCTGGACTACATCCCCAACGCCGCCGCCCGCAGCCTGATCACGCGCCGCTCGAACATGGTGGCGGTGCTGATCACCAACCAGGCCAACCTGTACTATCCCGAACTGCTCGCCGAGCTGAGCCAGAACCTGACCACGCGCGGCAAGCGCGTGCTGCTGTTCACCTTGGAACGCGAGAGCGACGTCGACCGCGTGCTGGCCGACGTCTGGCAATTCCAGGTCGACGGCGTCATCGCCGCCGCCCGCCTCAGCGGCGACCACATCGCCGAATTCGAGCGGCGCGGCATGCCGCTGGTGCTGTTCAACCGCACGCTGCGCGACGAAAGCGTCAACACCGTCACCTGCGACCACCTGGAAGCGGGCCGCATGCTGGTCTCGCGCCTGGCCGCCGCCGGCCACCGCCGCTTCGGCATCATCGCCGGCACCGAGGATTCCACCGTCGCCAGCGAGCGCCGCCGCGGCGCCTGCGAGCGGCTGGCCGAACTGGGCCTGCCGCCGCCGGTCGTGGTGCCGGGCGAATACGACTACAAGAGCGGCGCCGCCGGCCTCAAGGCCATCATCGAGCAGATGGGCGGCGTGCCGGACGCCATCATCTGCGGCAGCGACGTGATGGCCATCGGCTGCCTCGACTGCGCCCGCCACCAGCTGGGCATCGCCGTGCCGGAGCAGATGTCGGTGGCCGGCTTCGACGCGGTCGAGCCGTCGAACTGGCTCAGCTACAACCTGACCACGCTGCGCCAGCCGATGCAAAAGATGGCCGCCGCCGCCGCCAACCTGCTGTGCGCCGTCATCGACAGCCGGGAAACCGAGATCGAACGGCGCGTGTTCAGCGCCCAGTTCATCGAGGGGGCGACCGCGCGCCTGCAGCCATTGCAGCCACCGGTGTCCGCCATCCCCGCGCCGCTCGCTATAATGTGCGGATGAGCGCTGTCCAAACCAATAATCCTCCCCGTTTCACCCCGCATGGCCTGATCCCCACCGCAGAGCAGACCGCGATCCAGCTGGCCCAGAACAAGGTGGTGCTGGTGGACGCCAACGCCGGCGCCGCCAAGACCACCACGCTGGCGCTGCGCATCGGCGAGGCGCTGGCGCGCAAGCTGGCGCCGGAACAGATCCTGGCGCTGACCTTCACGCCCGAGGCGCGCGACGTCATGCGCCAGCGGCTGCTCGACGTCGGCGTGCCGGCGGCGCTGGCCGCGCGCGTGGCGGTGCAGACCTTCGAGGATTTCGCGGCCCAACAGCTGGACCGCATCGACGGCGACTCGCTGCGCCAGTGTGCCGAGGCGCGCCAGCTCAAGGCCTACGCGCTGGAGGCGGTCGACCGCGTCGGCGAGCGCTACGCCGGCGGCCTCGATGGCCTGGAGCCGCAAACCCACAGCATCGCGCTGGCCCAGTTTCTCGACCTGCAGCTGCAATTGAAGGCGACGATGGCGCTGGCCACCGACGTGGAATTCATCGGGGTGGAGGAAGCGGCCGAGTTGCTGGGCGTGCCGCTGACCGACTACCTGACCACCATCGAATACGAAACGCTGCGGCTGGACGGCGGCGCCGGCGCGGTGTTCCGCGGCCCGTTCGACGCCACCTACGACCTGGCCTGCAACCTGGACGGCGGCCCGCGCCTGGCCGAGCACTTTCCCGACTACCGGCTGGTGCTGTGCGACGAGCTGCACGACCTGAACGAGGCCGCCTTCCGCATCCTCGACGCGCTGGTCGCCAGGCCGCAATGCTTCTTCGTCGGCGCCGGCGACAAGGACCAGGTGATCCACGCCAGGCTGGGCGCCAGCGAGCAGTACCTGAACCGCCGCTTCGCGCAGAGCTATCCGAAGCTGGTGCGCTATCCGCTCACCTACAGCTACCGCCACGGCCCGCACCTGGCCTACGCCATGGCCGAATTCAAGCAAAAGGCGGTGGAATCGAGCCTGCCGCTGCGCACCGAGATCCGCCAGGCCCACTACGACGACGCCGCCGGCTGCGCGCTGCAGGCCATCGCCGCGATCAAGCAGTGGAAGGCCGACGGCCATCCGCTGGACGGCTGCGCCATCCTGATACGCGACCGCCACCAGTCGATGGCCATCGAGAACGCGCTGATCGAAGCGGACATCGACTACCGCACGCCGGCCATGGCCGGCTACCTGCAGCGCGACGAGATGCTGTTCCTGCGCGGCCTGCTGGCGATCGCGCTGAAGGACTTCGCCGCCGTCAAGTCCGAACAGGTGCGCGGCGCGATTGTCGACGCCATGCTGGCCTTCAGCGAAATGCGCTTCACGGCGCGCCGCATCGACAACTTCAAGGCACAAATCGTCAAGGATCCGGCGCTGCTGGGCGAGTTGTTCCTGATCGAGGACGAGCGCCGCGACGACGAGGAAACCAGCTACCGCGACGTCGCCAGCCAGGCCACCAAGCAGGCGGTGATCGCCACCATCGCCTGGCTGTCCACGGTCGACCAGGCCACGCCGGCGGCCGACGTGCTGCGCGAAGTGTGCGAGCGGGTCAAGCTGGTGGCGACGGCGCGGCGCATCTTTGTGCGGCCCTACGAAGCGGGCGTGGTCAACAAATCGGTGGCGGGACTGCTGGAATCGGCCGCCGCCTCGGGCCAGACGCTGCGCGAGTTCTGGGCCGCGATGAACGCCCGCGAAGCCTTCATCCGCCGCAAGCGCGAACGCAAGGCGGTGCTGATCGAATGCGTGGCCAACGCCAAGGGCAAGGAATTCGACCACGTGATCCTGCCCTTTTTGCAGTCCGACGAATTCCCGCACCCGACCCAGCCCAAGGCCGACGAGGAAAACCTGTTCTACGTCGGCGCCACCCGCGCCCGCGCGCGCCTGACCTTGCTCTCGCCCACCGACGCGGCGCGGCGCAGCGCCTTCATCGCCCAGATGCGGCTGCCGAAATCGGCCGCCGCCGCCGACGGCGCCGTGGCCCGCAACCAGTCGCAGAAAGCCGCCGCGCCCGCCGCCGCGCCGTCGCGCCACTACCTGAGCGCCACCTTCCACGAGAAGGACCAGGTCAAGGCGCTGGGCGCGCAATTCGACATCGCCCGCCGCGCCTGGTATGTCGAAGCGGGCAAGGATCTGGCGCCATTCGCTCCCTGGCTGAAAAAATAATGCATTGAGTCAATTCTTCTCAGGGAAACCCTTATATAATACCGCTCGCGGCTGGCTGTACAGCCTCATACCCATGCAGTTCCCTACAAAAACTGAAACCATTCGGGAGTTTTTCCATGAAAGCACAACAAAAAATCTTGCTGGCAGCCTGCGCACTGGCCGTCCTGAGCGCCTGCAGCACCCCAGCCCCTGTCGTTGCCCCGGCACCGGCACCTGCGCCGGTCGCTCCAGCACCAGTCGCTCCAGCCCCAGCACCAGTGGCCGCTCCGGTTGCCGTGGTTCTGCCAGCCTACCTGGACCCGAACAGTTCGATCTACAAGAACCGCAGCGTGTTCTTCGACTTCGACAAGTACACCGTCAAGCCGGAATTCAGCGCGCTGGTCGCCGATCACGGCAAATTCCTGTCGGCCAATCCTAACGTGTCGATCAAGGTCGAAGGCAACACCGACGAACGCGGCGGCACCGAGTACAACCTGGCCCTGGGCCAGAAGCGCGCCCAAGCCGTCATCACCGCCCTGAAAGTACAAGGCGTGAAAGACAGCCAGATGGAAGCCGTCAGCTTCGGTAAAGAAAAAGCCACCGGCAGCGACGACGCAGCCCGCGCACAAAACCGCCGCGCAGACATCGTCTACCCAAGCAAGTAATCGCCCTTCAAAACGCCCGGCCCAAGCCGGGCGTTTTTACTTTCAGGTTCTGCAGCGCAGATGAAACACCCGCACAATATCCGCCGGGCCTTCCACAAAGAATTCAGCGACTGGCGCGTCTGGAGCTCGCGCGGCCTGGTGGTGGCGTTCGCCGCCGCCGCCGGCCTGACCGTGGTCGGCTTCACCTGGCTGGCCGAGCAGGCATTCGATCTGTTCGAGGCCTTGTGCCGCCTGGCCTGGTGGGCTCCGCTGCTGTGGACGCCATTGTCGACGGCCGGCATCGTCTGGCTGACGCGCCGCTATGCCGCCGGCGCCGGCGGTTCCGGCATACCGCAAGTCATGGCCGGCCTGGAACCTTCGACACCGACCGAGCAACTCGGCCTGTTTGCCTCGTTGCGGCTGAGTGTCGCCAAGATCCTGTTGACCGCCGGCGGCTTCCTGGCCGGCCTGTCGATCGGCCGCGAAGGACCGTCGGTGCAGGTGGCGGCCGGCGTCATGCTCAGTGCGCGGCGCTGGCTGCCCGAGCGGACCACCGTCACCGCGCACGGCCTGCTGGTGGCCGGCGGCGCGGCAGGCATCGCCGCCGCCTTCAACACGCCGCTGGCCGGCGTCATGTTCGCCATCGAAGAACTCTCCCGCACACCGGAACAGCGCAGCAGCGGCCTGCTGATGGCCGCCATCGTGCTGGCCGGCCTGATGGCGGTCTCCGTCAACGGCAACGCCACCTATTTCGGCATCATCCACGCGGCCGGCATCGACCTGTCGCTATTGCTGCCGGGGTTGCTGGTGGCCCTGCTGAGCGGACTGGCCGGCGGACTGTTCTCGCGCCTGCTGATCGCCTCGCTCAGCGGCACCGCCACCGACCGCTTCAGCCGCTGGCGCGGCCGTTGGCCCATATGGTTCGCCGCCGGCTGCGGCCTGGCGGTGGCGGGCCTGGGCCTGCTGACCGGCGGTGCCGTCATCGGCAGCGGCTATGGCCATACGCACGACATGCTGGCCGGCCACGATCACACGCCGGCGATGTTCTTCTCCTTCAAATTCATCGCCACCTGGCTGACCGCCTGGTCCGGCGTCCCGGCCGGCATCTTCGCGCCGTCGCTGGCCATCGGCGCCGCGCTGGGCAACGACGTCGCCCAGTTGCTGAATTATCCGCACGCGAGCGCGCTGATCGCGCTGGGCATGGTCGGTTTCCTGGCGGCGGCAACCCAGGCGCCGCTGACCTCCTTCATCATCGTCATGGAAATGGTGGACGGCCATGCCATGGTGCTTAGCCTGATGGCCTGCGCGATGGTGGCGCGCACCGTCTCCCATGTCCTCGGTCCGCCGTTGTACGCCAACCTGGCCCTGGTGCAGCTGCAACGATTGCCGGGGGCGCGCTCCCTCTAAAGAGAGCGGCGCCTCAAGCATAAGTTCGGTAAGCTGAAAGTTTCCATAACCTGGGAGCTTCCATGAAAAACCTCACCACCGCGGCCGGCGCGCCCGTCGTCGACAACCAGAACACCCAGACCGCCGGCCCGCACGGCCCGGTCCTGCTGCAGGACGTATGGCACCTGGAAAAGCTGGCCCACTTCGCGCGCGAGGTGATACCCGAGCGCCGCATGCACGCCAAGGGCTCCGGCGCCTTCGGCACCTTCACCGTCACCCACGACATCACCAAATACACGCGCGCCGCGCTGTTCTCCGAGGTCGGCAAGAAGACCGATATCTTCATGCGCTTCTCCACCGTGGCCGGCGAACGCGGCGCGGCCGACGCCGAACGCGATATCCGCGGCTTCGCCGTCAAGTTCTATACCGAGCAAGGCAACTGGGACGTGGTGGGCAACAACACGCCGGTGTTCTTCTTCCGCGATCCGCTCAAGTTCCCGGACCTGAACCACGTCGTCAAGCGCGACCCGAAAACCAATCTGCGCAGCGCGGAGAACAACTGGGACTTCTGGACGCTGCTACCGGAAGCGCTGCACCAGATCACCATCGTCATGAGCGACCGCGGCATCCCGAAAGGCTACCGCCACATGCACGGCTTCGGCAGCCATACCTTCAGCTTCATCAGCCCGAACAACGAGCGTTTCTGGGTCAAGTTCCACTTCGTCTGCCAGCAGGGCATCGCCAACTTCAGCGACGCCGAGGCGACCGAGGTGGTGGGCCGCGACCGTGAAAGCTCGCAGCGCGACCTGTTCGACGCCATCGAAGCCAAGGACTTCCCGCGCTGGAAACTGGCGGTGCAGATCATGCCGGAAAACGAAGCCTCCAAGGTGCCCTACAACCCGTTCGACCTGACCAAGGTCTGGCCGCACAAGGACTACCCGCTGATCGACGTCGGCGTGCTGGAACTGAACCGCAATCCGGAAAATTATTTTGCGGAGGTCGAGCAATCGGCGTTCTCGCCGGCCAACGTGGTGCCGGGCGTGAGCTTCTCGCCGGACAAGATGCTGCAATCGCGCCTGTTCTCGTACGGCGACGCGGCGCGCTACCGGCTCGGCGTGAACCATCACGCGATCCCGGTCAACGCGCCGAAATGCCCGTTCCACAGCTACCACCGCGACGGCGCCATGCGCACCGACGGCAACCACGGCGCCGGCACCTCGTATGAGCCGAACAGCCGCGGCGAGTGGCTGCAGCAGCCACAGTTCGCCGAACCGCCGCTGTCGCTGGAAGGCGCGGCCGCGCACTGGGACCACCGCGTCGACACCGACTACTATTCGCAGCCGGGCAATCTGTTCCGCCTGCTGACGGCGGAGAAGAAGCAGCTACTGTTCGAGAACACGGCGCGCGCGATCCATGGCGTGTCGAAGCCGGTGCAGGAGCGCCATATCTTCAACTGCACCCAGGCCGATCCGGCCTACGGCGCCGGCGTGGCCGCCGCCATCGCCGCACTTGCAGGCAAATAAACAATATTATTGAACTGGAAATTATCGGCAAAATGAGGCGGCTTGTCGCCTCATTTCCGCCGTGACAGACGCAACAGTTGATGCAAAAACACAACAATGGCCGCATTTTACGCGGCCATGCCTGACTTCTGATGCGCATGGGTGAACTGGCGCACATTCAAATGGCGGCGAGCCGGTCAAAATGGCATCGCATACTGCCCAACCTAGCCATTCCGTGACCGCCATGACTACTCTGATATCTGCCACCTACGCCCTGCAAAGACAGAAAATCGCCGTGGAGAGAACGCTGTATGCGCGTTCGGCGGAGGAATCCCAGTTGGCGGCCCGCTGGGCCAGCGCCTGGCATAAACTGGTGCAGCGCAAGCTCGACCAGGCCGAGGCGATCCGTCCCCTGCCACGCATGGACTACGCCGGCTTCAGCATCCAGCCGGCGTCCCGCGTCCTGCACTAACCCTGCATTGACCATCAAGCCGCGTATCGCATGGCCTTGCCGGCGGCGCCGTGTGCCGACTGGTAGCAGCTGCCGGCGCGGCATTCCATCATGTCGCGGTCCAGTACGGTGACGCAGCCGCGGCGATACTCGATCAAGCCTTCCTCAGCCAGTTTGCCGGCCGCGCCCGTGATGCTTTCACGGCGCACGCCGAGCATATTGGCGATCAATTCCTGCGTCACCTTCAGCTCGTTGGACTGGGAGCGGTCGAGGCGCTCCAGCAGCCAGCGGCACAGCTTCTGTTCGATGGTGGTATGGCGGCTGCCGGCGACGTTCTGGGCCAGCTGGGCGAACATGGCGCTGGTGTAGCGCATCAGCTGCTGGGCCAGGGGGCCGCCGCTGTAGAAGGCCGCGCGCAGCACGTTGGTGCGCAGGCGGTAGCCGTAGCCGGCGCACTGGACGACGGCCGAGTAGCTGGCGCGTTCGGTGGGATACAGCGCCACGCCGACCACACCCTCGCTGCCGACGACGGCGATCTCGGTGGTGGCGCCGTCTTCCATCACATACTGCAGCGAGACGATGGCGTTGGTGGGGAAGTAGGTGTATTCGACCTGGTCGCCGTAGTCGAACAAGTGCTTGCCTGCCGGCAAAGTCACCAATTCCAGGTCGGCAAACAACGCCAGCAAATCGTCGCGGGACAGCGCGCGCAGCAAGTCGTTCTGCTGGGCGCCGATCAGGCTGATGGACTGCGAAGGAGCTGCCTTGGTGCTGATATTGATGTTGTTCATTTTATGCCTCGATGTCTGGTTGATCCTTCGAATGATGTCGTGTGGATCGCATGTAGACACTATAGGCAGCGGCCCTGACTGCAGGTATAGGACCACCTTGCAGCCCTATGTAGGCTATGAACATTGCAAAATGTCATCTTTGTCCTACGCCCAAATCCGGGGTCAGATCTGACATTTGGACACGAACTCGGCTGTAATCGGCATCTGCTGAGCTAGTTGAGCAAAAGCTGAGGCTTCTCAATCTTTACTGGCTCAGGTCGATTAGTGTCGCAGCATGGCACGCCCCCTCCGACTACAGTTTGCCGGCGCTCTTTACCATGTCACCGCACGTGGAGACCGTAAAGCGTCGATCTATCTCGACGACACCGACCGTCTCGTCTGGCTGCAGCATATTGGCGACGTATGTGAGCAGTTCAATTTTGTGGTCCATGGATACTGCCAGATGGGGAATCACTATCACATCCTGCTCGAAACCGCAGATGGCAATTTATCGCGCGGCATGCAGCAACTGAATGGCGTGTATTCGCAATACTTCAACCGCAGGCACAGTTTGGTTGGCCATGTTTTTCAGGGTCGATACAAAGCCATCCTGGTGCAAAAGGAAACCTACCTGCTGGAGTTGGCGCGATACATCGTTCTGAATCCAGTCCGCGCAAATTTGGTCGCAGCCCCGGAAGATTGGCCGTGGAGCAGTTACCGTCTGACGACAGGATCCACACCGCCGCCGACATGGCTGCAGACCGACTGGTTGCTGGCCAACTTCGACGCAAACCGAGCGGATGCCATCGTGAAGTACAAGAAGTTCGTATTGGAGGGCGGCGGCGCGGAGAGTCCACTCAAGCAGACATCAAACCAGCTCATACTTGGCGACGCGGATTTTGTTAGGCGGCTTCAGCCGTCACAGGACATCGCGACACTTGACTATATCTCCAGACAGCAACGCGGCAATCTTGCACAGCCACTGACCACCTATCAAAAGAACTATGCAGACCGCAACGAGGCCATGGCCCGCGCCTACGCCAGCACTGCATACACCATCGCCGAGATAGCACGGCACTTCAACGTGTCGGTAAAAACGGCGAGTCGTGCGATCCGGGCGTGGAAAGGCTCTTAGTCAGGGCAGTACGGTAGAGTCCGTGTCCAAATGTCAGATCTGACCCCGGATTAATAGCTGGCGCGAAGTTGCAGGTAGGCCATGCGCGGGGCGCCTACCATGCGGCCGGCGTTGCCGTCGACGTTGCGGGTGTAGTAGCGCTTGTCGGTGATGTTGTTGATGCCGGCCATCAGTTCATAGCCAGGCTTGCCCGGCAGCTTCCAGCCCAGCTGGGCGTTCCACAGGCGGAATCCGGGGATCTGGCCCACGCTGGCGTTCGCCGCCTCGGCCACCGTGTTGGCGGTGTCGGAATATTGCTTGCTCTGGTGGGTGCTCGACAGGTTCGCCGTCCACGCGCCGACGCGGTAGCGCGCGCCCACCGTGTCCGTGTTGCGCGAGTAGAACGGCACGTCCAGGCCGGCCGTCGTCCCCGAATCCTGCACCGCTTTGGTGTACGTGTAGTTGGCGTAGACGTTCAGGCCCGCCAGCGCGCCCGCTTCGTCAAAGCCGTAGTCCACCGCCGTTTCGATGCCGTCGTGCTTGGTCGCGCCGATGTTGCGGAACACCGCCGGCGTCGTGCCCGGCACTTGCAGGATCTGGTTGTCGAATTTCAGCCTGAAGGCCGTGACCTCGGCGCTAAGCGTTGAAGTCTTCCAGCGCGCGCCCAGCTCGGCCGTCCTGGCCAGCTCGGGGATCAGCGGGTTGGCCGACGTCTGCGAATTGAGCTGGGTGTTCTGCACCGGCCCGAACGAGGTCGTGTAGTTGGCGAACACCGTCAGCGCCCGGCTCATCAGGTAAGCCACGTTCAGCGACGGCAAGGCCTTGTTGTTGTCGGTCGCGAAGACAGATCTGGCCGTCAGATCGTTGCGCTCCGACTTGATGTGCTCGTATCGCAACCCCGGCGTGATGCGCCAGGCACCAACCGCGATGCGGTCGTCGACATACGCCGCATGCGCGTCGGTGCTGTTGAGGAAGGTCGACGTCGCGCCGTTCGCGCCGGTCGATACGGTCTGGATGTAGTTGTTGTCGTCGCCCCGCTCACGCAGGTAGCGGTAGCCGACCGTCACGTCGTGCGTCATGCCGGCGGCGGCGAAGCGCTGCGTGGCGCGCGGCTCGATGCCCAGCACTTCGTAGTTGCGCGGCTGCCAGGTCAGCTGCGTCCTGGCGGCGTTGATCAACGAGCTCTGGCGGAAACTCTCGTTATAGTAGGCCTTGATCTCCACTTCCTGCGTGGCCGACAAGGTGTTCAGGTAGCCGACGTCCATGCCGTTGCGATTGCCGCTCCAGAAGTCGGTCGGGCGCGTGTTCTGGAAGGGATTGGCGTTGTACTCTTTCACCGCCAGCCCGCCCGGCGTGCGCGAATTCACCTCGAAGTAGGACAGCTTGCCGTACACCTCGCTGTGCGGATTGATCTGGTAGCGGAACTTGAGCGCGACGTCGTTGACCTTTTCATCGCTGGCCACGCGCCAGTCAGTGCCGTCCATGCCGGAATACAGCAGCGCCACGCCAAACCCGTTCTCCATTTGCGCGCCGGCAAACGCGCTGTACTGGCGGTTCTGCCCGCCGCCGCTGTACTCGTTGTAGCGCAGCGACGCATCGGTGACGACGCCCGGCGCGTCCGGAATCGAGCGGCTGCGGAAGTTGATGATGCCGCCGACGTTTTGCGGACCGTAGCGCACCGCGCCGCCGCCGCGCACCACGTCGATCGATTCGATGTTGTTGAGGCTGACCGGCGCGAACGACAGCTGCGGCTGGCCGTACGGCGCCACCGCCAGCGGGATACCGTCCAGCAGCACCGTCGAACGCGGCGAATAGCGGCCGGTCAGGCCGCGCACGCCGATGTTGAGCGAGATCGAGCTGCCGGCGGTGCCGGAGTTGTCGGTCGACTGCACGCCCGGGATGCGGCGCATGACGTCGCCGATGTCGGCGGCGCCGGTGGCATCGATATCGTCCTTCTTCAACACGGTGCGCGCGCCGGCGAAATTCTTCACGCTGTTCTGCAAGCCGGAACCGAGCCAGCTGCCCGACACCTGGATCGACTCAATGGGCGCGTCAGCCTGCTGCGCGTGCAGCAACGGCGCCGCCAGCAAGGATACGGCGACGGCGATCAGGGTGCGTTGAAACGGCAGGGTATGCAAGGACATATGGGCAGGCCAGAGAGCTACGAGGTTCCAAATGATAACACTTCTCATTCGCAAATGTAAGGGCGGCCTGAGATATAATGCCGCCATGCTGAAAAGTCTGAAACGTCAAACGCTGCACATCTGGATCGCCATGCTGGCCGTCCTGTTCAGCGCCATTGCGCCGACGATTTCGCATGCGCTGACGCCATCGACGCCCTACGGCTATGCCGACATCTGCTCGGTCGACCCGGCCAAAAAAGCGCCGTCTCCGCCGATGCACGGCATGGAGCACTGTCCGTATTGCGCCACCCACGGCGGCTCACTGGCGCTGCTGCCGCCAACGGCGACCGGCCTGGCCGTCATCGCCGGCCATGACTTTTATCCGCCGCTGTTCTACAGCGCGCCGCAACCGCTGCACAACTGGACCGCCGCCCATCCGCGCGGCCCGCCCGCCATTTCCTGACCGTTAGCCGTACACAATCGCGCCGCCCGCCGACCATAGAGATCGCGCGCGGCCGCTGTCATCGAACCATCAGGAACACCATGAAACCGACCATGTCTCCACTGGCGCTGGCGCTGCTTGCCGCCTTCTCGTCCGCCGTCTGCGCGCAGGACGCACCGATCCACCAACTGGGCACCGTGACCATTTCCGGCAACCGCCCTACTTCGCTTCCAACCCAGATCCCGACCACCATCGAAGGCATCACCAAGGAAGAAGTCGAACGCACCATCAACGCCACCGACGCCGAAGACGCGCTGAAATACCTTCCCAGCCTGCTGGTGCGCAAGCGCTACATCGGCGACTACAACCACGCCGTGCTGTCCACCCGCGCCTCCGGCACCGGCAACAGCGCGCGCTCGATGGTGTACGCCGACGGCATCCTGCTGTCCAACTACCTCGGCAACGGCGCCACGTTCGCGCCCCGCTGGGGCATGGTCAGCCCGGAGCAGATCGAGCGCGTCGATGTGCTGTATGGCCCCTTCTCCGCCGCCTACGGCGGCAACTCGGTCGGCGCGGTGGTCGACTACGTCACCCGCATGCCGACCAAATTCGAAGCCCACGCCAAGCTGACGCTGACGCACCAGCCCTTCGACCTGTATCGCACCAGCGACAGCTACCAGGGCAAGCAAGGCAGCTTCTCGCTCGGCGACCGCCAAGGCGGCTGGTCGTGGTACGTGGACCTCAACCGCACCGACAGCGACGGCCAGCCGCTGACCTTCCCTACCCGTCTGCTCGGCGCCGGCACGCCGGGATCGACCGGCACGCCCGTCACCGGCGCCGTCGCCGGCCAAGACCGCGCCAACAAGGATTGGCTGATACTCGGCGCCGCCACGCAGTACCACACGGTGCAGGACCAGTTCAAGGCCAAGCTGGCCTACGACTTCTCGCCAAGGCTGCGCGCCAGCTACACCTTCGGCCTGTGGCGCAACGACTCCGAAGGCCGTCCATCCAGCTACCTGCGCGACGGCGGCGGCCTGGCCGTCTACGGCGGCACCGTCAACATCGGCGGCCGCAGCTACGCGCTGGGCGCGACAGACTTCAACCTGTCCAACGAAAACCTTCAGCACTTCATGCACGGCCTGACACTCAAGTCCAGCACCAGGGGCGTGTTCGACTGGGAGCTGGCCGCCAGCCTGTACGACTACGACAAGGACATCCTGCGCGCCGCCACCACCGCACTGCCGGCGGCGTCGGCCGGCGGCGCGGGACGCATCGTCAACCAGGGCGGCACCGGCTGGAACACCTTGTCGGCAAAGGGCGTATGGCGTCCGGACGCAGCACACGTGGCGGAATTCGGCTATCAGCGCGAAGCCTACAAACTCGCCAGCATCGAGAACGCCACCGGCGACTGGATCGCCGGCGCGCCCGGCGCGCGCAATGCCGCCTTCACCGGCAAGAGCGAGACCAACAGCCTGTACGCGCAGGACAGCTGGAAGTTCGCGCCGTCGTGGAAGACGGTGCTCGGCCTGCGCTACGAACACTGGCACGCCCATGACGGCGCCATCTCCAACGCCACCAGGACCGCGCCGTATCCGGAGCGCAGCGAGAACCATTTGTCGCCGAAAGCCGCACTGGCCTACCAGGCGAATGAGGACTGGGTGCTGAAAGCCTCGCTGGGCCGCGCGGTGCGCATGCCGACCGTGTCCGAGCTGTACCAGGGCGGCGTCAACGCAGCCGGCCATACCACCAACAATGATCCGAACCTGAAGCCGGAAAAATCGTGGACCTCGGAACTGACGGCCGAACGCAAACTCGCCGCCGGCCTGCTGCGCCTGACCGCCTTCGGCGAGCGTACCAGCGACGCGCTGTACTCGCAGACCAACGTGCTGGTCACGCCCAACGTCAACAATATCCAGAACGTCGACCGCATCCGCACCAAGGGACTGGAGGCGGCCTACACGGCGGACGACGTCTGGCTGCGCGGCCTGGGCCTCAGTTCCAGCCTGACCTGGACCGATTCCAAAATCGTCCGCAATGACAAGTTCCCGGCCAGCGTGGGCAAATGGCAGCCGCGCATTCCCGAGTGGCGCGCCACCGGCGTGGCCAACTACGCGGCCACGGACAAGCTCTCCCTGACGCTGGCGGCGCGCTACAGCGGCAGCCAGTATTCGACGCTGGACAACACGGACGTCAACGGCTTCACCTACCAGGGCGCCAGCAAATACTTCACTACCGATGTCCGCGCGCGCTACCGCATCAGCCAGCAATGGAGCCTGGCGCTGGGGATCGATAACCTGAACAACTACAAATACTGGAACTTCCACCCGTATCCGCAACGGACCTACGTGGCGGAACTGAAGTTCGATCTCTAAGGCTGCTCCCGCAAGCGCATTGATTTTCATTGCGCTTGTTGTTGCGCTTAAAGATTCATATGATATACTTGTTTATGTCGAAACCACACATGGACCATAAAATGCTCAGCACCGAACAAAAAGCCATCATCAGCGCCACCGTCCCCATCCTGGAACAAGGCGGCGAAGCCCTGACCCGACATTTCTACCTGACGCTGTTCCGCGACTTCCCACAGGTTCTACCCCTGTTCAACCAGGCCAACCAGCAGGACGGCAACCAGCAGCGCGCGCTGGCCAACGCGGTGCTGATGTACGCGAAGAATATCGACCGCCTGGAGCAACTCGGTCCGCTGGTATCGACCATCATCAACAAGCACGTCTCGCTGCGGATCCAGCGCGAGCACTATCCGATGGTCGGCGCCTCGCTGCTGAAGGCGATCCGCGAAGTGCTGGGCGCGGAGACGGCGACCGATGCGGTGATCGATGCCTGGGCTGCCGCCTACGGCCAACTGGCCGACATCCTGGCCGGTGCCGAGCAAAGCATCTACGAAGAGCAGGCTGCGGCGGAAGGCGGCTGGAGCGGCGCGCGCGAGTTCAAGATCGTATCGAAGACGGTGGAAAGCGACGAGATCACCTCCTTCGTCATGGAGCCGATCGACGGCGGCAAGGTGATGGCGCATCAGCCGGGCCAGTACATCGGCCTGCTGGCGACGGTCGACGGCGAGGAAGCGCGCCGCCAGTATTCGCTGTCCGCCGCCAGCAACGGCAGCAGCTATCGCATCAGCGTCAAGCGCGAACCGGGCGGCAAGGTGTCGAACTTCCTGCACGATCACGTGGGCGTCGGCGACAGCCTGCAGCTGTTCCCGCCGTCGGGCGATTTCCTGCTGAACGCCGGCGACAAGCCACTGGTGCTGATCAGCGGCGGCGTCGGCATCACGCCGACCCTGGCCATGCTGACGGCGGCGCTGGCCACCGGCCGCAAGATCCATTTCATCCACGCCGCGCGCCACGCCGGCGTGCACGCCTTCCGCGATCACATCGACGCGCTGGCGGCGGCGCACCCGCAACTGCAGCGTTTCTACTGCTACGAAGCGGCCAACGACGCCGGCCCGCAGCCGCACGCCACCGGCTATCTGAACCAGCAGCAGCTGGGTGCCTGGCTGCCGGAAACGCGCGACGTGGACGCCTACTTCCTCGGACCGACGCCATTCATGAAGGCCATCAAGTCGCACCTGCGGGACCTGGGCGTGCCGCCGTCGCAAACCTTCTACGAGTTCTTCGGCCCGGCCGAAGCGCTGGGCTGATGCAATCCGGCGCGGCCAACGCCTCCAGCTCGGATGCCGGTACCGGCCTGCCATACAAATAGCCCTGGTACCGCAGGCAGCCCATCTGCTCCAGCAGCTCGCGTTGCGCCGATGTCTCGACGCCCTCGGCGATCACATCCAGCTGCAGGCTGCGCGCCATCGCGATGATGGTGCGCACGATGGCCTGGTCGCTGGCGTCGCTGGCCAGGTCGCGCACGAACGACTGGTCTATCTTCAACTGGTTAAGCGGCAGGCGCTTCAGGTACTGCAGCGATGAATAGCCGGTGCCGAAATCGTCCAGCGCAAAGCGCACACCCATCTCCTTCAGCCGCCGCATGGCGGTGATGGTGTGCTCTATTTTTTCCAGCAGCATGCCTTCGGTCAGCTCCAGTTTGAGCTTGCGCGGGTCGATGCCGCAGCGTTCGACCGCCGAACGCACGTCGTCGCAAAAACCCGGCTGATGGAATTGCAGCGCGCTGACATTGATCGCCAGGATCATGTGCTCCATCCCGGGAACCGACTGCCATGTCCGCAACTGGGCGCACGCCGTCTCCAGCACCCAATGCCCGACCGGCAGTATCAGGCCGGTCTCCTCGGCCAGCGGGATGAAGCTGGCCGGCGAGACCAGCGAGCCGTCCTCGCGCACCCAGCGTATCAAGGCCTCGGCGCCGAGGGGCATGCCCAGCTGATCGACCTGCACCTGGTAGTACAGCTTGAACTGGCCCAGGTCGATCGCGCGCCGCAGATCCGTTTCCAGCTGCGCCCGTGCGCTGACGCGGTCCTGCATCTGCTGGTCGAAGAAGCGCATCGCATTGCGGCCGGCCTGCTTGGCCTGGTACATGGCGATATCCGCCTGCTTCAGCAATTCGACCGGCGACGGCGGTTCGCCGTTGTGGAACAAGGCGACGCCGATACTGCATGTGCTGTGGATTTGATGTTCGCCCAGCGTGTACGGGAGGTTGAGCGAAGCCTGCACCTTGGCGCCCAAAGCTTCGGCTTCGCCCACCGCTTCCCGCGCATTGCCGCTCAAGCCTTCCGCCAGCACGACGAATTCGTCGCCGCCGAGCCGGGCCACGGTGTCCCCCTTGCGCAAACCTGCTTGCAAGCGATCCGCCGCCTGCTGCAGCAACTGGTCGCCGACGTTGTGGCCAAGCGTGTCGTTGAGCGCCTTGAAGTTGTCCAGGTCGATGAACATCAACGCGCCGTACTGGTCATGCAGCGCGCCGCCGGCCAGCATCTGGCGCAAGCGCTCCAGCAGCATGCGGCGGTTGGGCAGATGCGTCAACGGGTCATAAAATGCCAGGCTGCGGATTTCATCATTGGCGGCCTTGCTCAGCGTGATATCGGCCAGCGACGCGACGTAGTTGCAAACCGCGCCGGCGTCGTCGCGTACGGCTGCGATGCTCAGGTATTCAGGATACACCTCGCCGTTCTTGCGACGGTTCCATATCTCGCCCGCCCAGCGGCCATCGCGGGCGATCGCCGCCCACATGGCTTGGTAGAAGTCGGGCGCGTGGCGGCCGGAGTTCAACAGGCCCGGCGTCTTGCCGGCCACCTCGTCGGCATCGTAACCGGTGATGCGGGTGAACTCCTGGTTCACCTTCAAGATGCGGCCGTGCGCATCGGTCACCATCATCCCTTGCGACGCCTCGAAGGCCACGGCGGCGATGCGCAACTCTGCGCGCAGGGCATCATGTGCGGCGGTCTGGTTCATGGCTCAATTCCTAAATAGCATTACTTGTGATCAGTTGCCAAAGAGTACTGATATTCATCAAGAAAAAATTTGATTCACATCAAGGATTTTGCGCTTCGACACTTCTACCATGCAAGCAAATAACACCGGAGTGGACGACATGAACAAATCCAACGGAGGCAGCTCCTGCGCCAGTTGCGCGCACCATGGCTTGTGCCAGGGCATCGCGGATGGCGATCCGGCAGACAGCCCGCATATCCGCATCGACCGCCACACCATTCTTTATCAGGCCGGCGATGCGGCCGGCGGCCACATTTACAATATCCGTTCGGGAAGCTTCAAGATCCTGCGCGCGGCGCCGCAATGCGCGCCGCAAATCGTCGGCTTCGCGGTGGCATCGGAATTCATCGGACTGGAAACGCTGGGACGGCGGCAGCACGCCAACACCGTCGTCGCGCTTGAAGATAGTGAAGTGTGCCGCATCCGCTGGAGCCGCCACGCGACGCTGCGCCCCAGCCTGCACAATCTGCTGAGCCACGAGATCGGGCGCGAACAGCGCGCCACGCTGATGCTGCGCGATACCCGGGCCGAACAACGCATGGCCGACCTGCTGCTGTCGTTGTCGCAACGGCAGACAGGCAACGGCGGCGACGCAGTCCGGTTCCGCCTGCCGATGTCGCGCTGCGATATCGCCAGCTACCTGGGCGTGACGCCCGAATGCGTCAGCCGGCTGCTGCTGGATTTCAAACGGCGCGCGCTGCTGCAGCTGTGTCGCCGCGACGTCACGCTGCTCGATGCGCCCGCGCTGCACCGGCTGGCGGATGTCCGGGCACCGGGACATCCTCAGATCGAAGGGCGGGCAGCGGCATGATCATGGACATTGTGCACAACCAGCTTGGCAGGCCGCTGCAGCTGCAACGCGGCGCCCACCTGTTCCAGATGAACGACGCCACCCGCGATGAAATCTACTTCATCCGCATCGGCCATATCAAGCTGTACCAGCAGTGCCGCGACGGCGTCCGTCGCATCGTCGACTTCCTGCAGCCGGGCGACTGGGTCGGCATCGAAGCGCTCGGACAGCAGCAACGCCAGACATCGGCACTGGCGCTCACCGGCTGCCACATCGACGCCGTCCCCTATCACCAGCTGTCGGCGCTGATGCGGCAACAGCCGGGCGCCGCCGACCGCTTCAGCACCATGCTGAGCGCGGAGATCGACCACCAGCAATTGACCGCATCCATCCTGCGCAGCGCCAGCGCCAGCCAGCGCGTCGCATTGTTCCTGCTGCAGCGCGCAGGTCCCGCGCCGCTGCCGCCGAAACCGGAAGGCCATATTCCACTGCCGATGTCGCGCGAGGAGATCAGCGATTATCTCGGCCTGACCGCCGCCACCGTCAGCCGCACGCTCAGCGCCATGCGCCGGCGTGGCTGGGTGGAGTTGCGCGAGCGCGGCTTCGTCATACTTCAACGGGCCGCGCTCGAACAGATGGCGGCATCACTCTGAGGCTTTGGCGCGCTTGCGGCGCGTGGTGATGTTCTCGCGGTTCAGGCCCCAGTTGTCGGTCTCCACCTCGTCGATGATGACGAAGGTGGTCGCCGGGTCCTTGTTCAGCACCTCGCTCAACAGGTCGGTGACGCCTTCGATCAGCTTCAGTTTCTGCGCCGACGTCACGCCCTCATTGGTCACACGGATATTCACGTAAGGCATGGCCGTCTCCTTACCAGGTGCCGGCGGTGGCGCCGCCGTCTACCGGCAATACCACGCCGCTGGTGAAGCTCGACTCGGTCAGGTACAGCACCGCGTCCACGATGTCCTGCGTGCTGCCCATCTCGCCGCTCGGCGACAGTCCCTTCAGGAAGGACTGCGTGCCTTCGTCGGTGCCGTGCATCGGCGTGCTGATGATGCCGGGCGCCACCGCGTTGACCTTGACGTTGGCGCCGGCCAGTTCCAGCGCCAGGCCGCGCGTGGCATGATTCAGCCCGCCCTTGATCAGGATCGGCAGCAGCGCAGGCACTTTGGACGTCGGCTGTATCGCCAGGCTGGCGGTGATGGTGACGATATGGCCTTGCTTGTTGGCGCTCATGTGCTTGGCCGCTTCCTGCGATGGATAGAAGAAGCCCATCAGGTTGGTGCTGACGATGCCTTCGACATCGGCCTGCGAGTAATCGGCGATCGGCTTGGCGACGAAGATGCCCGCGTTGTTGATCAGGATGTCGACCTTGCCGTAAGCGGCGATGGCACGCTCGAACAGGGCCTTGGCCGTCGCCGGTTCGGCGATGTCGCCGGCCACCGGCAGGAAGTTGGCCGGGTTGCCCAGCTTGGCGGCGGCCGTTTGCAGGCGGTCCAGCGTGCGGGCGTTGCCGACGACGTTGTAGCCGCGTTTCAGGTAAGCCTCGGCGATGGAAAAGCCGATGCCGCTCGATGCGCCAGTGACGATAACAGTTTTCATTTTGATGCTCCTTGAAGTTTCGTGGGTAGCGTTCTCGACGCCATGGAACTCACTATACTTTTGAGCAGCACGTTGATAAAGACAGCGGAATGCAAGATAATTGATACACCATGTAATCAATTGAGGCCGATATGAAGCGCTATTTCGACGATGTCCTGCTGGGGAGCATAGAGTTGTTCTGCTTCGCGGCGGAACTGGGCAGCTTCACCGCCGCCGCCACCGCCGCCGGCGTGACGCCGGCCGCGGTCAGCCGCTCGATCGCCCGGCTGGAGGAGCGGCTCGGCGTGCGCCTGTTCGTGCGCACCACGCGCCAGATCCGCCTGACGGACGGCGGCCGCCTCTACTTCGAGCAATGCCGCCAGGCGCTGTCGCAGCTGACCGACGCCGAACGCCAGGTCACCGGCGGCCAAGCCAAGCCGGCCGGCGCACTACGCATCAGCGCGCCGACGCCATACGCCCACTACCGCCTGCTGCCCTTGCTGGGCGAGTTCCGCCGCCGCTATCCGGAGGTCACGCTGGATATCCACGTCAGCAACCGCAACATCGATTTCGCCGACGAAGGCTACGACCTGGCGATACGCGGCCGCTCGCCGGCCGATTCCAACCTGATCGCGCGCAAGCTGGAGGATGCGGAGCTGGTGCTGGTGGCGTCGCCCGCCTACCTGAAGCGCGCCGGCAAGCCGAAAAAGCTGGAGGACCTGCAGAACCACGAGTGCATACAGTTCGATTTGCCCAGCACCGGCAAGCGCATCCCCTGGCCCTTCATGGTGGACGGCGCGCAGGTCGACGTGCCGACCGGCGGCGGCTTATGCTGTTCGGAAGATGTGCTGGGCATCGTCACGCTGGCGCGCGCCGGCGCGGGGCTGGTACAGACCTACCGCTTCATCGTCGAGCAGGACCTGGCGCGCGGCGACCTGGTGGAGCTGCTGCCGCAGCACGGCGGCACGTCGCGGCCCTTTATCCTGCTGTATCCGCACGCCCGCCATCTGTCGCTGCGGGTGCGGACCTTTGTCGACTTCCTGATTGAGAAGCTGCCACGCTCCTGAGTGAACCATGGGCAGCACAACTGAACGCCGCGACGACGTCGACAAGCTGTTGCCTGACCCACATATGGGCGGGGTCTCGATGGTAGCGCTGGTGCCAGATCATCGCCGGCGACAAGGGCGCAACCTGTAGCGGCAGGTCCAGGAGTGCGAGCGGGAGCCTTTCCGCAAGCAGGCGTGCCAAACGACTTGGTAGCGTGAGTATCATGTCACTGTCGGCCACCAACATCGCGCCGGCAAGAAAGTGGGGAACTCGCAGCGCGACGTGGCGAGTGAGCCCCAGTGCCGAGAGCGCAACGTCGACCGCGCTCTCTCCCACCCCAGAAATGGTCACGGCAACGTGACGCAAGGTCACATAGCGCTCCAGACTGAGTCCGTCCGCCAAACCGGGGTGCTCGGGCCTCACCACGCATACCAGGCTGTCGGCGTAGAGGTCGCGTCGATGAAGACTGCCGGGCAGTGTATTGAAGATACCCAGTGCGAGATCAGCGCCCCCTTGTTCGATAAGCCGCACGTTGTCCCCGGCAGGTTGCGCGATATGGAGACTTAGCTCAGGCGCATGGCGCCCGAAGCGGGCGATCAAGCCAGCAAGGACCGTCAGGCTCAGGTGGTCGTGAGCTGCGATCGTGAAGCGCCCCGTGGCGGAGGCGGGATCGAAGACGGTTGGCGCGATGATCCCTCGGGCATCGTCCAACAGCTTGGCTACCGGGCCCGCCAGCGCTTCACCGCGGGGAGTTAGTTCCAGACCGAACTTGCCGCGGACAAGCAGGCGATCACCCAGCATCGTGCGCAGTCGCCCAAGCGCGCGGCTGGCGGCCGGTTGGCTCAAGCCCAGGCGGAGACCCGCCTGGGTGACGCTTCGCTCCCGAACCAGTGCTTCGAACAGTTTTAACAGATTGAGGTCGACCGTAGATAAATCCACTTGGTGCATGTTGACTATGACTTTCATGCCATTGGTGTATGTCGAGCGATCATGCACCATTCAGTTTCATCTGAAAAGGAGATTTTTATATGACTGCTTCCTGCCCCCTTCCTTACGTAATATTCGGCGTGACCGGGCGTACCGGGGCCGCTGCCGCCGACGCGCTGCTGCGTTCCGGCCATCCTGTGCGCGTCGTGGTGCGCGACCCAGTCAAGGGCCGAGCGTGGGCCGAACGCGGCGCGGAGGTTGTCGTGGCCGACCTGACGGACCTGGCCTCGATGACCAAGGCGCTCAGCCGGGTCCAGGGCGCCTATGTCGTCAGCCCCCAGCAATACAATCGGGAAGACCTGTTCGAGTGGGCAGAATTGATTGCCGATACCACGGCGCGCGCCGCGGTGGCGGCTGACGTGCCCAGACTGGTGGCGCTTTCCTCGGTGGGTGCCGAGACGGCGGAACAGGATGGATCGGGATGAACCGCATGTTCGAGCGGCGTTTGGGCGAAACCGGTGTTTCCACCACCTTCCTGCGCGCGGCATATTTCATGGAGAACTGGATGCCGATGATCGGACAGGCCATGCGCAGCGGCACTCTGCCGACCTTTCTGGCACCACCACAGCGTCCTCTCCCGATGGTGGCCACAGCCGATGTCGGTAGCACCGCCGCTGCATTGTTGCTGGAGAAAAGGACAGGGACCGCAATCGTCACTCTCTCGGGGCCGAAAGACTACGCTCCCGATGATGTCGCCGCCATTATCTCAATCGCGCTCCGGATGCCTGTCGGCGTGGCGGTTCTGCCAGAAACAGAGTGGCCCGAAGCGCTGGCGGATGCCGGTTTCTCAAAGGCCGCCCTTGCTGGCTTCGTCGAAATGACCCGCGGCCTCAATTGCTCGCATATCGACATCAAGAGCGATCCCACCTCGGTCGAATGGGCAGGGACGACGACGCTCGAGCAAGTCGTCGCAGAGCTGGCGCGGCCTCACAATTAGATAATCAGCGGCCTGCGGATCTGGCCCAAACGCTCAAGTGACTTCAAATACAATTCTTGTCGATAAAGTCCCAGACATCCGGGAACCAGGTTGAGCTTCCCCGATAGGCAAAGCTATGGCCCTCGGCAGCCGAGTTTCCAAAAGCCGGATAGGTTTTTACCTCGACTCGTTTGCCGGCTTGCCTCCGCTCAGAGGACAGCACTTCATTGGGAGCGAGATTAAAATCATTGGCTGCCTGGAAAAATAGCATCGGGCTGCTTGCGGTGCGCACGGCAGCCTTCATGACTTCCTGAAGTTCGGGTGACTCATCCCAGCTCTCGGCGCCGCCGGATGCCACGACCGCAGCGCAGTATGGGACTTTTGCAGCGCCAAGCACGGTTTCGACGCCGCCGAAGGAATTGCCGGCAACGGCAATCCGGGTTGGCTGCACAAAGCTTTGCAACTTGAGCCAGGCCAACGCGGACAGTTGGTCCTCCAGTTGTTCCGTGCTGAGCAGGCGCGTCATCGTCGCGGAGGCCTCCTGGAGACCGCCACGTCGCCGCGCCGCCTTGATTTCATCGAGGATGTACGGCCCTGCGTCCGCGCTCAGCCCCTGCCCACGGCGATACGGCATGAAGAAAATCCACCCTTTGCTCGCAAACAGCGGGCCGATGATCTTGCTCGCCTGGCTGTTAAGCATGCCGCCTGCACTTCCATGATTGTATAGGACCGCGGGAAAGGGGCCGCTGCCCGTAGGCTTGAATATCTCCCCGCCGAGTTCACGCCCTCCGCTTTGAAAGTGAACTATCTGCGGAACGGCTGGTAATGTTTCAGCTATTCCATTGCCCATGTTAAACAGGGAGAAAAATATAATAGCTAGAATTTTACGATTCATTTAACTCTCTATCATTGGACAAAAGTGCGTACCTGGGAAAAACACTAAAGACAGCTGCTGGCCGAGCACGGCCAAAGATAGTCAGGATTTGCGCCCAGTCGCCGCTTCCAGACTGCCGGCACGGCCCAGCCCAAAGGCAGGCATGTTGACATAGACGCTCTCGTAGGCCCCGGCAGCTACGGCGAAGGTTTCGTGCCAGATGCCGACCGCTCCATCAGTACCGACGGACTGATTGAACGCCTTCCACGCCGGCAGATGCGCCGCAGCTCGCTAATCATGCGTGGCATCGCGGCGGCGACTGGCCACCACTTGTGCACCTTCCATGGCTGATTAAGACGCATGCCGATGAGGAAAACGACAAAGTCGCCGTCGATTGTTGCGGTGAGCCGATCACGGTGAATCATGCTACTCCTTACAAACTAGTTTAATGGTCCGCTCCTTATCGTCGGGCATTTTTTGCTGCGATTTTCGCCATGTGCTACAGCTTCTTAGTCATGAACACGCGGCTGATGCCTTCCCGCTCGGAAGCTATTTCGCCAAAACTTAGCCATCCATTTTTTTCATAAAATCCGGGCGCCTGGAAGCTGATCGTGTAAAGCACCGCCGAACTGCAACCCCGCTGGCGGGCCTCCTCTTCGAACGCCCCAAGGATTTTTGTTCCTAATCCGGAACCCCGCAGAGAACTCGGCAGGTGAAACAGGTCCAAAAAAGCAAGCCCAAGAGAAGTCCTTCCAACCGCGCCCCCCAATACTTCGTTGCTATCGGAATCTCTCACGATGACGCATAAGGGGCGTCGGTCACTCAAGCCCGCGACCTGTTCGTTAAACTCATCCAGACCTTTGCCAATAACTCTTGCAAACTCAGGTTCTGCACTATCGCTGATAACGATTACATTCTTCTTCAAAGGTTTCCTTTCTTTTGAGGGGCTTTGCCTAGGCCCCCAAGATCTCTGCAAACGCCGCCCGCGCCGGATGGTGCAGCACGTCCTTGCGCCACACTAGCATGGTTTCGACGTGGGCGATCGCCGGCGGCAGCTGGTGCTGGCGCACCGACCTGGCCAGCTTGCGCTGCTCCACCAGTTCCTTCGGCATCAACGCCACGCCCATGCCGGCCGCCACGCAGCCGATGATGGCCTCGAAGGTGCCGAACTCCGACACCCGCGCCGGCACCACGCCCGCTTCCGCGAACCATGACTCTAAACGGCGCCTGTAGGTACAGCCGCTACGGAACACCAGCAGGTTGCGGCGCGCAACCTCGTACGGCGACGTCACCGGCGCATGCGTGTGACAGGTGATCAGCACCAGCTCCTCCTCGAACACCGGCCGCCGCTCCAGTTCGGGATGCGGCACCGGCCCGGCCACCAGCGCCACGTCCAGCCGGTGCTTCAGCACGCCGTCCAGCAGCTGATCGGTGGGCGCGGTATCGAGCACCAGGTCGACCCCGGGATGCTTGCGGTTGAAAGCGGCCAGCACCTGCGGCAGGCGCGCCGCGGCGGTGGTCTCCATGGAGCCGATGCGCAACTGGCCGGACGGCTTTTGATCCGGCTGCACCGCCGCCTGCGCCTCGTCCGCCAGCTGCAGCAGGCGGTCGGCGTAGGCCAGCAGGCGCGAACCCTCGGTGGTGATCTGCAGCTTGCGGCCGGAGCGGTGGAACAGCGCCACGCCCAGCGACTCCTCCAGCTGCGTCAGCCGCGCCGACACATTCGACTGCACGCGGTTGAGCCGTGAAGCGGCCAAGGTCACGCTGCCCTCCTCGGCCACCGCTTTAAAGATGCGCAAGGCGGAGAGTTCCATATTCGATTCTTAAAAAGAGATAGATATCTTCATTATTATTCATTTTTTAAAATAGTCAAAGACTTCTATAGTGAAGCCATGAAAACCTCGCACACTCCCTCCCTGGCCATCCTGCTCGCTTGCAGCTTCGCCTTTATCATCGTCCAGCTGGACGTCACCATCGTCAACGTCGCCTTGCCGCAGATCGGGCATGAGCTGGGCGCCGGCGTCACCGACCTGCAGTGGGTGGTGGACGCCTACACGCTGGGCTTCGCCGTATTCCTGCTGTCGGCCGGCGCGCTGGGCGACAAGTTCGGCTCGCGCCGCACCTTCATGACCGGCTTCGCGCTGTTCACCGCCGCCTCGGTGGCCTGCGCCATGGCGCCGACCGCGATGGTGCTGAACGTCGCCCGCGCGCTGCAGGGCATCGGCGCCGCGCTGCTGGTACCGAGTTCGCTGGCCATCCTGAACGCCGCCTACGCGGACGACAAGGCGATGCTGGGCAAGGCCATCGCCTGGTGGACGGCCGCCGGCGGCGTGTCGATCGCCGTCGGGCCGGTGCTGGGCGGCTTGCTGATGTCGCTGCCCGGCTTCGGCTGGCGCAGCATCTTCTGGGTCAATATCCCGATCTGCGTCGCCGGCTTCTGGCTCACCGGCCGCGTGGTGCCGGCGGCGGCCGGCCGCGATCCTCACCGCAGCCTGGACGTCCAGGGCCAGCTGCTGGCGATCGTCATGCTGACCAGTTTCATCGGCGCCGTCATCGAATTTGAATCGCTGGGCTGGCAGCACTGGCTGGTGCGCGGCGGCATGCTGCTGGCCGCCGTCGCCGCCGCGCTGTTTGTCTGGGTCGAGGCGCGCGGCAAGTCGCCCATGCTGCCATTGGGGCTGTTCCGCGGAGCGCCGTTCTCGGGCGCCGTGCTGTTCGGGGTATTGATGAATTTCTCGTACTACGGCGTGATCTTTGTGCTCAGCTTCTACCTGCAAAAGGTGCGCGGCTTCGGCGTGCTGCACGCGGGACTGGTGTTCCTGCCGCTGACCGGGACCTTCATTTTCGCCAACATCACCAGCGGCTGGATGCAGGCGCGTACCGGCGTGCGCACGCCGATGATATTGGGCGCCATGATCGGCGCGTCGGGCTACACGCTGCTGGGCTTGATCGGCATCTCGGACGACGCCAGCTTCCTGCAGATGCTGCCCGGACTGGCCCTGATCCCGGCCGGCATGGGCCTGGCCGTGCCGGCGATGACCACCTCCATCCTGTCCGGCGTCGAGCGGCGCCAGGCCGGCACCGCGTCGGCGGTGCTGAACACGGCGCGCCAGGTGGGCGGCGCGATGGGCGTGGCGATCTTCGGCGCGCTGGTCAGCTCGGGCAGCAGCCTCGAAGTCCTTAGCGGAATCCGGGGGGCGATGCTGGTATCGGGCGGCTTGCTGCTGCTGGCCGCACTGCTGGCGTTTGCTTGTGTGCGCCGGCCGGCTCCAGTGGCGGTGAAGGTTCCAGCTGCAGCGGACTGTCCTGGATAGAGGGCGGCGACAGGCAGTTGTCGCAGCGGCAGCAGCGTTCGAAATCGTCCGGACGGTCGCCGAAATAATCGAGCAGCAGCTTCCAGCGGCAGTAGCCGCTCTGCGCGTAGGACACCATCTGCTCCAGCCCCGCGCGGTCCCGCTCGTGCTTGTCCGCATACACCTGCGCCATGCGCTCGAACTGCGCCGCTTTCGGCGTGCCGGGCGCCAGCACATAAGCCATCTTGCGGTTGCGCTTCAACAGCTTGCCGTCCTTGAGCATCTTCAGGCAGATTTTCAGCTGGCTGGCCGGCGTTTGATCGACCAGCGACTTGAGTTCCGCCTCCGAGAACGGGGGCTGGCCCAGCGCCACCGCCGCTTCGTACACGGCCCGCAGCTCCAGCGCGGACGGATAGTGCTTGACCAGGAAGTACTGCTGCAGGCGCTTGTCCGCGTGGTAGTACAGCAGCGTGCACTCGGCATCGAGGCCGTCGCGCCCTGCGCGGCCCGACTCCTGGTAGTAGGCCTCCAGATTGGCCGGCACCTGCAGGTGGATGACGAAACGGGTATCGCTCTTGTCGATGCCCATGCCGAAGGCGTTGGTCGCCACCATCACGCGGCGTTCGCCGCTCATGAACAGGTTCTGGTTTTCAGCGCGCTCGGAGGCGCGCAGCTTGCCGTGGTAAAGCGTGACGCTTTCGCCGGCATCGAGCAGCAGCTGGTGCATTTCCTCGGCCGCCTTGACGGTGGCCGCGTAGACGATGCCCACGCCCTCGCTGTCGCGCACCAGTTGCAGCGCGGCGGCGTATTTTTCATCCGGGTTGGTGACCTGCTTGACACGGTAATGCAGGTTGGCGCGATAGATGCCGGTGTTGACGACCTCCATGCGCGGCCGCCCCAGCTGGTTGCGAATGTCGGCGATCACGTCGTCGGTGGCGGTCGCGGTCAGCGCCAGCAGCGGCGGCCGGCCCAGCGCATCGAGCGCGGCGCCGATCTCCAGGTAGGCCGGACGGAAATCGTGCCCCCACTGCGAGATGCAGTGCGCCTCGTCTACCACCACCAGGGCGATGCGGCTTTGCCTGAGCAGCGCCAGGAAATCCGCCGTTACCAGCCGCTCCGGCGTGCAGAAGATGACGTCCTTGTCGGCCTGCCCGATGGCGTCCAGCGCCGCCAGTTCGTCGCTGCGCGACAGGCTGCTGTTGATCTGGGCGGCGCTGGCGATGCCGCCGTCCTCCAGCTTTTCGGCTTGGTCCTTCATCAGCGAGATCAGCGGCGACACCACCACCGTCGCCCCCTCCAGCAGGCAGGCCGGCAGCTGGTAGCACAGCGACTTGCCGCTACCGGTGGGCATCACGGCCAGCGTGTCGCGGCCGGCCAGCACGCTGTCGATCACGCGACGCTGGCCGTCGCGCAGCGTCTCCATGCCGAACACTTCGCCCAGGATCTTCTTGATGCGTCTTTGCTGCTGTTTTTGCTCCGCCGCCATGACATTCTCCGTTTTCAGCCAATTTTCAGGTGCCTGGCCTCAGCGTAAATAAGCTCCGGCGGGCGGTATGTGCGACAACGCACCGCCGCAGCCTATGCACTCGCCTATGCCCCGCGAATCTGTCATACTGTAGCCATGGACCCAAGAAGAGAACATGTGCGCCGGTTGCTGCAGGTGGATGCCCATGTCAGTGACATGGACGGACGAAACACGGCCGTCGTGCAGATCATCGATATATCGCGCATGGGCGTGGCCTTCGTCAGCGACCACCAGCTGCCGCTTAATAACGGCTACGTGCTGGACTTTTGCTTCCCCGGCAGCGCAATCCAGAACAAGGTCACGCTGACCGTGCTGCACAGCGCCTTGGTCGGCACCCACGGCCGCTATCGCAACGGCGCGCGTTTCTTGAGCATCCCCGACGTCGCCGCCGACCTCATCGTCGATTACGTGACCGCCGCCCCCGTGCCCGACGCCACCTGCATGTAACGCACTGTATTCAAAGTATCTCTGAGTTCCAAGCCGCTAGCCGCGCGCCGGCTCGTGCTATGATTTTCCGCTAAAGTCACTGTAGACCCGGAAAATTTCAGCATGTGGATCGTTCAAATCGCCTTGCGGCGGCCCTACACCTTTATCGTGATGGCGCTGCTGATACTGTTGTCCACGCCTCTGGTCCTGACCAAGATGGCGACCGATATTTTCCCCGAGATTAATATCCCCGTCGTCAGCGTGATCTGGCAGTACGGCGGCCTGTCGGCGCAGGAGATGGGACAGCGGGTCGCCTCCTCCACCGAACGCAGCCTGACCACCACTGTCAACGACATCGAGCATATCGAGTCGCAATCGCTGGCCGGTTCCTCCGTCATCAAGATCTTCTTCCAGCCGGAAGCGAACATCCAGACCGCGCTGGCGCAGGTGGTGGCGATCTCGCAGTCCCAGTTGCGCCAGCTGCCGCCGGGGATGCAGCCGCCGCTGATCATCAAGTATTCCGCCTCCAGCATTCCGGTGATCCAGCTCGGCCTCTCCAGCCCGGCCATGACCGAGCAGGCGATGTTCGACACCGCCGTCAACTTCCTGCGGCCGCAGCTGGTCACGATACCCGGCGCCGCCGTGCCCTACCCTTACGGCGGCAAGTCGCGCCTGGTCTCGGTCGACCTGGACACCAGGGCGCTGCAGGCCAAGGGCCTGACGCCGACCGACGTGGTGGCCGCCGTCAGCGCGCAGAACCTGATCCTGCCGTCCGGCACCGCCAAGATCGGCGGCACCGAATTCAACGTCAGCATGAACGCGTCGCCGGACACCATCGCCGGTCTGAACCAGATTCCGGTGCTGAGCAAGAACGGCAGCATCACCTATCTGTCCGAGGTGGCGCGGGTGCGCGACGGCTTCTCGCCGCAGACCAATATCGTGCGCCAGAACGGAGAGCGCGGCGTGCTGCTGTCGGTGCTGAAGAACGGCGGCTCGTCGACGCTGGACATCGTCAACACGCTCAAGGCGCTGCTGCCGCAGGCCATGCAGTCGCTGCCCAAGGAACTGAAGATCACGCCGCTGTTCGACCAGTCGCTGTTCGTCAAGGCCGCCATCAGCGGCGTCATACGCGAGGCCATCATCGCCGCCGCGCTGACCGCCGCCATGATCCTGCTCTTCCTCGGCAACTGGCGCAGCACCTGCATCATCGCCGTGTCGATTCCGCTGTCCATCCTGTCGTCGATCCTGGTGCTGTACATGCTGGGCGAGACCATCAACATCATGACCCTGGGCGGCCTGGCGCTGGCGGTCGGCATCCTGGTGGACGACGCCACCGTCACCATCGAGAACATCGAGCGCCATCTGCACCAGGGATCGGACCTGCACAAGGCCATCATGGAAGGCGCCGGCGAGATCGCCGTGCCGGCGCTGGTGTCGACACTGTGCATCTGCATCGTGTTCGTGCCGATGTTCTTCCTGACCGGCGTGGCGCGCTACTTGTTCGTGCCGCTGGCCGAAGCGGTGGTGTTCGCGATGATCGCCTCCTACATCCTGTCGCGCACCCTGGTGCCGACCATGGTCATGATGATGATGGATCACGCACCCAAGTCAGCGGACAACAAGCCGAACATGATGCAGCGCGTGTACCTGCGCTTCGACGCGGCCTTCGAGCGCTTCCGCGGCGGCTACATCGTCATCCTGTCTTCGCTGCTGACGCACCGCAAGCGCTTCGGCGGCGCCTTCCTGCTGTTCTGCGTGCTGTCGCTGGGACTGGTGTTCGCCATCGGCCGCGACTTTTTCCCCAGCGTCGATTCGGGCCAGATCCGGCTGCACATGCGCATGCCGACCGGCACCCGCATCGAGGAGACCGCGCGCGTGACCGATCAAGTGGAAAAAGTCATCCGCGAAGTGATCCCGAAAGAGGAACTGCAAACCATCCTCGACAACCTCGGCACGCCGTACAGCAGCATCAACCTCTCGTACAGCAACGCCGGCACCATCGGCACGCTGGACGCGGAGATATTGATGTCGCTGCACGAGGACCACCATCCGTCGCAGATCTATATCGACAAGCTGCGGCGCGAGCTGCCCAAGCGCTTCCCCGGCGTGGAGTTCTTCTTCCAGCCGGCCGACATCGTCACGCAGATCCTCAACTTCGGCCAGCCGGCGGCAGTCGACATCCAGGTCGCCGGCAAGGACCTGGCCAGCAACTACGAAGTCGCCTCGCAGCTGATGAAGCAGATCAAGCAGGTGCACGGCACGGTCGACGTCCACATCCAGCAGCGCATGGACCTGCCGACCCTGGGCCTGAAAATGGACCGCAGCCAGATGAAGCAACTGGGCCTGAACCCGATCGACGTCGCGCAGAACCTCTTGGTGACCCTGTCCGGCAGCGGCGTGACGCAGCCGGCCTTCTGGCTCAACCCGAGCAACGGCGTGGTGTACAGCGTGGCGGTGCAGTCGCCGCAATACCTGATCGACGACCTGGACGCGCTGCTGCGCACGCCGGTGCGCGGCGCCGGCACGCCGGGCGCGGCGGGCGACGGCACCGGCGCCACCCAGCAGCTCAGCAGCCTGGTGAGCGTGGCGCCGACCACCCAGCCGGCCATCATCTCGCACTACAACCTGACGCCGGTGATCGACATTTTCGTCAGCGTCGAGGGCCGCGACCTGGGCGCGACGGCGGGCGACATCCAGAAGCTGGTCGACGAGATGCGCACCAAGCTGCCGCGCGGCAGCAAGATCGACGTGCGCGGCCAGGTAGAGACCATGCATACCTCCTTCGTCGGCCTGGGTGTCGGCCTGCTGATGGCGATCGTGCTGGTCTACCTGCTGATCGTCGTCAACTTCCAGTCGTGGGTCGATCCGTTCATCATCATCACGGCGCTGCCGGCGGCGCTGGCTGGCATCGTCTGGATGCTGTTCCTGACCGGGACCACGCTCAGCGTGCCCGCGCTGACAGGCGCCATCATGACCATGGGCGTGGCCACCGCCAACTCGATCCTGATGGTGTCGTTCGCGCGCCAGCGCCTGAACGACGGACTGCCGCCGCTGTCGGCCGCGCTGGAAGCGGGCGCCACCCGCATCCGGCCAGTGCTGATGACGGCGCTGGCGATGATCATCGGCATGGTGCCGATGGCGATCGGCATGGGCGAAGGCGCGGAACAGAACGCGCCGCTGGGCCGCGCCGTGATCGGCGGCCTGCTGTTCGCCACCGTCTCCACGCTGCTGTTTGTGCCTATCGTCTTTGCCGGCGTCCACCGCTACCTCGAACACCGGGCCGCGCGCCGCGCGCCCTCCATGCCTGCCGTCGCAGAAGGGAATACCTGATATGTCCGAACAACGTCACGCCGCACTTGGCATCCACAGCGCGCCGGAGGATGGCGCGCATGAACACCGCCATCCGCATCGGGGACCGGTGCTGAAGCGCGCCAAGCTGGTCGGCCTGGTCGCGCTGGCGCTGCTGCTGGCCGGCGGTGCCCTGACGCTGGTGCAGCGCGGCTTCCACGCCAGCGCGCTGGCCGCCGCCACCACGGAATTGAACCAGCAGTACGTCGTCACCACCAACGCCAAGGCGGCAAAAGGCGGCCAGCCGCTGTCGCTGCCGGGCACGCTGCAGGGCATGATCGAATCGCCGATCTACGCGCGCAGCAGCGGCTACGTGCTGCGCTGGACCAAGGACATCGGCAGCCGCGTCAACAAGGGCGAGGTGCTGGCCGAAATCGATACGCCGGAAGTGGACCAGCAACTGTCGCAAGCGGTGGCGGCGCGCCAGCAGGCTGCGGCCAGCCTGGAACTGGCCAAGAGTTCGGCCGAGCGCTGGGAAGCCTTGCGCAAGAAGGACGCCGTCACGCAGCAGGAACTCAATGAGCGCAGCAGCGCCTACACGCAGGCCCAGGCCAACCTGGCGGCGGCGGACGCCAATGTGCGCCGCCTGCAAAAGACCGAGGAGTTCAAGCGCGTGCTGGCGCCGTTCTCCGGCGTGGTCACCAGCCGCAACGTCGAGGTCGGAGACCTGATCAACGGCGGCAACGGCGGCGCGGACCGTGCCCTCTTCCGCCTGGCGCAGATCGACCCGCTGCGGGTGTACGTGTATGTGCCGCAGACGTATGCGCAGCGAATCAAGGTCGGCGACAAGGTGACCGTCACGCAGGCCGAGCTGGCTGGCCAGCAGTTCAGCGGCACCGTGGTGCGCACCGCCGGCGCGATCGACGCCGCCACGCGCACCATGCAGATAGAAATCAACCTGCCGAACAAGGACAACGCGCTGCTGGCCGGCGCCTATGTGCAGGTGGCGCTGCCGTTGAGCGGCAGCTCGAATGCGCTGCTGGCGCCGTCGAACGTGCTGCTGTTCCGACCCGAGGGTCCGCGCGTGGCCGTGGTGGGCGCCGATGGCAAGGTCAAACTGAAGGCGGTCACGCTGGGACATGACCTGGGCAACAGCATCGAGCTTCTCAGCGGCGCCACGCCGGAGGACAAGCTGGTCGTCAATCCGGCGGATTCGCTGGCCGACGGCGACGTGGTGTCGGTGCGGCCGCCCAAGGCCGATGCCGGCGTTGGCGGCGCGCAGAAAGCGCAGCCATGAGATTGCAATACCGAACAGGCATCGCCCTCAGCCTCGCGCTGGCCGGATGCGCCGGCGCGCCCGTGTACGAGCAGCCCGCGCCGGTGGACATGCCGGCCATGTGGCAGTCCGCCGCCACCTTCCGCTCCGGTGCGCCCGCCGATGCTGAATTGAAGGGCAACTGGTGGACCGTCTTCGGCGACCGGCAACTGAACCAGCTGGCCGAACAAACGCTGTCGCGCAACCAGAGCCTGGCCGCGGCGGCCGCGCGGCTGGAGCAGGCCCGTGCGCAGGTGACGGTCAGCTCGGCCGGCCTGTTCCCGCAGGCGACGCTGCAGGCCGGCGCCGCGCGCCAGAAGACCGCCAGCACCCGGCAGGCGCTGGACCACTATCAGCTGGGCTTTGCCGTCAACTACGAGGCCGATCTGTTCGGCCGCGTGCGCAGCAGCGTGCAGAGCGCGCGCGCCGGCGCCGAACAGGCCGCGGCGGACTATGAAAACATGCGCCTGGTGCTGGCCTCCGAACTGGCCGCAGACTACTTCAACCTGCGCGAACTGGATGCCGAAATCGACGTACTCAACCAGGGTCTTGTGCTGCAGCAAAAAGCCTACGACTTCATCCAGGCGCGCCACGAACTGGGCGCCGCCACCGGCCTGGATCTGGCGCAACAGCAGTCGCTGCTGGACGCCAGCAAGACCCAGCTGGAACTGCTGCAAAGCCAGCGCTCGCAATACGAACATGCGATCGCCACGCTGACCGGTACGCCGGCGCCCTCCTTCAAGCTGGCGCCGGCCGTGGTGACGTTGTCGCCGCCGTCGCTGCCGGTCGGCGTGCCGTCCGACGTGCTGCAGCGCCGGCCGGACGTCGCCTCCGCCGAGCGCGCCGTGGCCGTCGCCAACGCCAACATCGGCGTCGCCCGCGCCGCCAATTTCCCGTCGCTGACGCTGCAACCGACCGGCGGCTGGGACAGCGGCGAAATGAGCAAGCTGCTGACCGCGCCCAACCTGATCTGGTCGCTGGGCGCGGCCGTCACGCAGTCGCTGTTCGACGCCGGCCGCAACGACGCCACTGTCGCCATCGCCAAGGCCGGTTACACCGGCGCCGTGGCCAACTACCGCCAGAGCGTGCTGGTGGCGATGCAGGAAGTCGAGGACGGCATGAGCAACCTGGCCACGCTGGGCCGCGCCCATGCGCTGTCCGAGGCCAGCGTGCGCAGCTCCCAGCGCGTGCTGGAGCTGGCCAACGACCGCTACACCGGCGGCGTCGAAACCTATTTCGACGTCATCACCGCGCAGCAGACGCTGCTCAACAACCAGCGCCTGGCGGTGCAGATACGCGGCAAGCAGATGGTCAGCTCGGTCTATCTGGTGAAGGCGCTTGGCGGCGGCTGGCTGAAACACTAGTCAGTCGCCCCAACGCCGGCTACCAGCCTATGTCCCTCAACAGCGGGAAGGTCAGGTCGCGCGGCGGTGCGACTTCATGCAGCAGGTCGCCGTTGATGGCCGGTTCCATCAGCAGGTTCGGGAAGGCGCTGGTGTCGTAGTGCGACACCGACGATCCCGGCTGGTCGGGATTCGGCGCGAACATCAGCACGCGGCCGGCGGCGTCGGTGCCGGCGCGCATCGCCAGGTTGACGCCCAGGTTGGCGAACACGCCCGAATGCAAACGCGTGCGCTTGGCCAGCGCGGCCTTGAGGCGCCGGCCGTCGTCCTGCGTGATGCGGACCGCCGGAATGACGATGCCCGGATCGGTGCCGCCCAGCCCCGCCGGCGGCGAACCGGGCGCGTTGTCGGCGATGACGACGGCGATGGCGCCGGCGTCCTGCGCGTTCCGCACCTTGACCACGAAGGTGCACGCGCCGCGATCGATCAGCGCGATCTTGCCCCGCACCGCGAGCGCGTTCGCCGGCGACAAGGGATTGCAGGCCAGCCCGAGGTCGGGCGCTGTATCGATCACCTGCATCACCTCGCCCGTGACGCCCGGACTGCCCAGCGGAGGACCGAAGCTGGCCGCACCGACCTGGTCCACCCCGGCGATGCTGGCCGGCGACAATATCGTCAGCACCGGCGCACCGGCCTGCAGCACCGTCCGCGCCGCCGCCGTGACGATGGGCCCGTTCCATACCAGGTGGCCGGAATTGGTGGCCGAGAACACGCGCTCCTCGTCGCTCATGTCCTTCCACAACTTGCCCAGGGTGGTATCGAGCAGGAAGTAGTCCCAGATGCTGGGAACGCCGGCCAGCTGTTCGCCGGTTTCGTCGTCGGTGTAGGTCTGGAAGCCCAGGCCGTGGCCGAACTCGTGCAGCAGCACCGTCACCAGGTCGACCAGCGGCCCGTGATTGTTGTCCAGGCCGAGGTAGAACGGGGTGCCGGTGAAGCAGCCGGGCTGACCGAGATTGACGTTGAACGTGGCGCGGATGTCGGGCGTGTCCGGCTCGACGTCCTCGCCGACCAGCTTGTCGGTCTCGGCCTTGCTGAACCAGGCGTTGGCGACCGGCGCGCCGGGAAAACCGGAGAACACGGCCAGCGCGCCCGCCGCGCCGAGCACGGCGCCGCCCTCGTCGCACGGCAGCGCATCCCAGGTGGCCAGGATGCGGATGGGCACGGCGCTGTCGAGCGTGGCGCCCCATTTGGCGGCCGCCGCCTGGAACACGTTCAGGCGCTGGGCGCCGAGCGTCGTGCCGAGGTTGCCGCCGACGGGAGCGGCCGGCGTGGTGTCATTGAAGCCGGCGCCGGCCGGATCGCCGTTGACGATGGTGATGGTGGCGGCGGCCCAGCTTGCCGACGAGAACAGCAGCGCCAATGCTGCAACGGAGGCGGATAAAAGGCGTTTCATTTGCGCTCTCCTTTCATCGCGGCCAGTGCCGCTTGTTCTCCTGGCACGCACTGCTCCGTCACGCCGCCGGCATCCCTGCTGGCGACGGCAAAGCTGGAGTACGGCTTGTCGCGCAGCACGCCGATGCCGCCTTGCGCTGGATGAATCATCTTCGGTCCGGCAGCGCGCGACCTGGCGGCAGGCTTCGCGGCCTGGACGGCCGCGTTCAGCGCGGCCGCCTGGGCTGCCGTCGGGGCGCCCAGCTTGCCGGTGGCGGGATCCTTGTAGGCCTTGAAACCGCCCTCTGGCGAGGGCGCGACGGCGGCGGACGGTTGCGCGACGACGGTCACGTTAGGAAAGCTCATGACGCCGTTGTCCATCGGCGCGGCCTGGGCGGCAAGCGCCGCCGCCGACAGGCCGGAGACGGCCAGCCAGTGTCGCGGCCGCAAGCGGCGCCGCACGCCGAACATCGCGCAGCCGCCGAGCAGCATCAGCGCCATCGCGCCGGGCTCGGGGATGGCCGTGGCGTTGACGCTGACCGCATCAATGCCGATATAGTCGCCGTTGACGGCGGTATCGTCCACCACATAACGGAAGGCGAAGCGCCCGCTGGCCGGCGCCGCCAGGCCGTCGACCAGCACCGAACGCGCTACCCAGCCGGTATCCGCCGTCGAATCGAAGGCTGCCAGCAAGCTGAACACGCCGGTCGACGTGGCGCTGGAGCCGACGTCGGTGCTGACACCGCTGGTGCTCAGATAGACTTCGACCCGGTCCAGGAAGCCTTCGCCCAGCAGGCGCAGCGAGAAGTTCATCGCCTCGCCATTGTTCAACGCCAGCTCGGGCGTGATCAGCCAGTTGCTGACGGCACCGCCGAACGCCGCGTTGTTGAAGTTGGCCGCGATGTAGGAATTGGCGGGACCGGACGGCGCCGGGAACAAGGCCGGATTGCCCTGGAACCAGGAGGTCGTGCCCGGCGGAGAACTATTGTTCTGCAGTACCCAGCCGCTGGCCGGCAAGGTGGCGATATTGTCGAAGCCTTCGCTCAACAACGGCGCGGCGCCGGCGGTGGCGGCGAAGGTACAACTGGCGGCGGCCGCGAGCAGCCGCGCCAAGCGTTTCATCAAGTCCATGGCAATCCCCAAAGTGAGAAAGTCGAATCAAGGAAAATCAACGTTACGGCTCAACTTGCCTTGATTAGACTTGTCACTTCGGCTACAGGTTCCGGCCTCAGCACAGGTGTTGCTTGACCCCGCTCAAGTGTAGGAGGTATCGATGCGCACGCCGGCTTTCAGCGTCAGCGTGACCGGGGTTTTCTCGGCGATCTCGGCCATGCGGGATTTTTGCTCGGGCAGCAGCGCGCCGCTGAACGCCAGCGTGCGCTTGACCACCAGGGCGCCGTCGTCGTGGCTCAGGTGCAGCGAGACGTCGACCGCGTCCAGCGGCCACTGCTTGCGGTCGGCGTACATGCGCAGCGTGATCGCGGTGCAGGCGCCGAGGCCGGCCAGCAGATAGTCGTACGGCGCCGGCCCGGTGTTGGCGCCGCCGTTGCGCTCCGGTTCGTCCGCGACCAGCGCGTGGCCGCCGACTTCCAGCGTGGTGCGGTAAGTGTCCCTGCCGATGTGTGCGATGCCTCGTGCCATGTTTTTCCTCGGTTACATGTTGGTAAAGTATTGTAAAACGCCGGGCTACTTTCGGTTCAAGTATGTAAAATAGTAACTTTACATCACCCACATGACGGCGCCGCCGCTGCCGCCAATCTATGCACAAAATACTGTTGACCGCAGGTGTAGTAACGTCTTTCGCCACATCGATCACCGCCCAGGCCCAGACCTCCCCCGAAAAAACCGACGCCAAGCCAGTCACCACGGCCAAGCCCAAGGAGGCGGCCGTGCTGCCGTCGGTCACCGTGGCCGGCGAGCGCCCGACCAACCGTATCGACCGCCAGGTCTACGACGTCAAGTCCGACATCTCCAGCACCAACGGCACCGCCGCCGACGCGCTCAACAACGTGCCGTCGGTGGCGGTCGATCCGGACGGCACCGTCACGCTGCGCGGCAGCACCAACGTGCAGATTCTGGTCGACGGCAAGCCGTCGGCCATGCTGCAGGGCGACAACCGCGGCCCGACCTTGCAGGCGATGAACGCCGACGACATCGAATCGGTCGAGGTCATCAACAATCCCGGCGCCCAGTTCGGCAACGAGGCCGGCGGCGGCCCCATCCTCAACCTGGTGATGCGCCGCAACCGCAAGCCCGGCGGATTCGGCTCGGCCAACGCCAACGCCGGCTATGCGGGCCGCTACAACAGCGCCGTGTCGGGCAGCTACAACGAGGGGCCGTGGGGCTTCCAGGGCGGCGTCAACGTCCGCCACGACGGCCGCAACTCCACCGCCGTGGTCAGCCGCGACCGGCTCGACCCGGTCACCGGCAACTTCGTGCACAGCAGCCAGGCGTCGTCCGGCGTCGGCCTGAACGACATGGCCGGCGCCAACGGCACCGTCAGCTACAACCTGAACCAGAACGACACGCTGACCGCCAGTGCCAACTACATGGGGCGCGGCAACGACCAGCACGGCCTCGACCACTACGTCAACGGCGCCATCGGCGGCTTCCCCGCCACCGACTACAGGCGCACCACCGCGCGCGAAGGCGACGCCAGGAACTTCAGCTGGGGCAGCCGCTACGACCACAAGGGCGAACTGCCGGGCGAATCGCTGAAGATCGACCTGCGCGTGTCGGCCAGCGAAAACGACAACGACAGCGCCTACGCCAATACCTATGCCGCCGGCAACCTGCCGGACACGCGCGCCACGCAGCACAGCGACACCAGCACCCACATCGTCGATTTCACCGGCGACTACGAGCGGCCGCTGTGGGGCGGCAGCCTCAAGGCGGGCTACAAGGCCGCCACCAACAAGAACGAATCGGACACGCTGTACACCGACATCAATCCGCTGACCTCGGTGGCCACCGTCAATCCGGCGCGCAGCAACCGCTACGAGCTGGAAGAGACCGTGCTGGCGCTGTACGCGTCCTACCAGATGCGCCTGAACGAGCGCTGGGGCGCGCTGGCCGGCCTGCGCACCGAGTACACCGACCTGGACATTCACCAGCTCACCAGCAGCATCGAGGCGAAGAACAACTATACAAACTATATACCCAGTTTCTTCGCCACCTACAAGGCCAGCGAGACGGCCAACCTGCGCTTCGCCTACGCGCGCCGCATCCGCCGCCCCAACGCCAGCGACTTGAATCCGTACGTGATCTACCGCGACGAGTTCAACGTCTCGTCGGGCAACCCGATGCTGAAGCCGACCAAGACCGATTCGTTCGAAGTGGGCTACGAGACCAAGATGGCCGGCCTGGAAACCAACCTGCGCGGCTACTACCGCAAGGACACCGACGCCATCGTCGACTACCGCTACTTCATCGCCAACAACGTGCTGCTGACCACCCGCCAGAACGGCGAAGGCAGCCATTCGAGCGGGCTGGAATTCACCGTCAGCGGCAAGCTGCTGCCGAACCTGACCTTGAACAGCAGCGGCAACCTGGCGCGCAGCCAGCAGACCACGCAGGACGACACCGGCGCGCTGATCACCCGCAGCGCCAACTCGCTGAGCGGCCGCGTGCGGCTGAACTGGGCGGTCACCAGCGGCACCCAGGTCCAGGGCGCGCTGCAGATGCAGGGCAAGACCTTGTCGGGCCAGGGCTACCGCTCGCCGAATTCGACCTTCAACCTCAGCCTGCGCCACGCGGTGACGCCGCAACTGAGCCTGGTCGGCACGGTCACCGACCTGTTCAGCACCAACAAGATGGAAACCGTCGTCAACAGCGCGACCTTGCGCGAAACGAGCACGCGCCGCTTCGACGGCCGGGTGTTCTATGTCGGCCTGTCGTACCGCTTCGGCGGCAATGTGAGGAACGGCGAGGACGGCGGCGAGCCGCGCTTCGGCCCGCCGGGACAGCGCGGCCCGGGCGGCCCCGGCGGCCCCGGAGGTCCGGGCCCGGGTTGATTACTTGACCACGCCCAGCTTCTGGCGGGTGCCGTTCTTGAAGGTGTAGATGGTCAGCACGCCGTCCTTGACGTCGCCGCGCTCGTCGAAGGAGATGTTGCCGGTCACGCCCTTGTGCGTGATCCTGGCCATGACCGGGATGTACTTGACCGGGTCGATCGAGCCGGCCTTCTGCATCGCCTCGACCATCGTCATCATCGCGTCGTAGGCGTACGGCGCGTAGGTCTGGATGTCGATGCCGTAGCGCTTCCTGTAGGCCGCGCGGAAATCGGCCATGCCTTTTTCCTGCGCCGGCTCGACGCCGCCCGCCTCCGCGCAAATCACCTGGCCGTCGCTCATGCCCTCGCCCGCCAGGCGCGGCACCGAGTCCGAGCACATGCCGTCGCCGCCCATGAACTTGATCGGGATGCCCAACTGCTTCATCTGGCGCAGCATCGGGCCTGCCACGGCGTCCATGCCGCCGAAGAACACCATGTCCGGCTTGGTCGCCTTGATCGCGGTGAGGATGGCGCTGAAGTCGGTGGCCTTGTCGTTGGTGTACTGGTTGGACACGATGCCGGCACCGGAGGCCGCGCCGGAGCGCTTGATGTTCTTGGTGAATTCATCGGCCAGGCCCTTGCCGTAGGCGGTGCGGTCGTCGATGACGGCGATGCGTTTGGCCTTGAGCGTGTTCAACGCGTAGCGCGCCAGCGCGGCGCCCAGTTGCTCGTCGTTGGCGATGTTGCGGAAGGTGGTGTTGTAGTGCTGGCGCGTGTACTGCGGATTGCTGGCCGACGGCGAGATCTGCGGAATGCCGGCGTCGTGATAGATGCGCGAGGCCGGGATCGTGGTGCCCGAAGTCTCGTGGCCGATCACGCCGGCCACCCGGGCGTCCGCCAGCTTTTGCGCGACGGCCGTGCCCTGCTTCGGATCGCCGGCGTCGTCCTCGGCCTGCATGACGATCGTGTATTTTTTGCCGCCGATGACCACGCCCTTGGCGTTGAGCTCGTCGACCGCCATGCGGGCGCCGTTTTCATTGTCCTTGCCCAAGTGGGCGATAGGGCCCGAAGTCGCCGCCACGTGGCCGATCCTGAGGATCTCGTCCGCCTGCGCGGCGCCGGTGACAAGCAAGGCCAGCGCGATCGCCTGGCCCAGTGTTTTTGTTGTTAACTGCATAACTTCCTCTTTGGTTAGTCTGGCAAGGATACCATTTGGCAAGTTTCTCCGCCATGCGTGCGTGCCTTCTTGCGCAACTGAAGTAAAATGAAAAATCGAAACATTTGCCCCATAGATACTAGTATGGAAATCTCCCAACGCATCTCCCGCTCCAGGCCACTTGCCACCACGGCCATGCACGGCAGGGTCGATGCGATGAAGGCGCGCGGCGACGACGTCATCGATTTTTCCATCGCGATTTCGCATTTCCAGGCGCCGCCGTCGGTGCTGCAGGCGGTGCGCGACGGCCTGCAGGCGCCGTCGCCATACACCACGGTGGCCGGCGACGGCCAGATCCGCGCCCGCCTGGCGGCCAAGGTGGTGCGGGAAAACGGCATCGACGCCGCGCCGGCGGAAATCCTCGTCACCAACGGGGCAAAGCAGGCGCTGTACCAGGCGCTGTATGTGATGGCCGATCCCGGCGACAAGGTGATCATCTTCAAGCCGCACTGGCCGGCCTATGTCGCCACCTGCAGGCTGCTGGGGCTGGAGCCGGTGCTGGTCGACCTGCCCGCCACGATCACCGCCGAACTGCTGGACCGGTTGCCGGCGGCCCGCATCCTGATCATCAACAATCCGCACAACCCGACCGGCACTGTGCTGACGGCGGCCGAGACCGATTGCATCGCCGCCTGGCTGCGCCGCACCGGCACCAGCGCCATCGTCGACGAAAGCTATGAAAAACTGATCTTCGACGGCGTCCATACCAGCCTGGCCGCGCGGCCGGACTGGCGCGAGACCGGCATCGTCACCCTCTATTCGGCGTCGCAGTGCTACGCGATGATGGGCTGGCGCGCCGGCTTCGCGGTGGCGCCGGAACACGTGGTGACGGCGATGGAAACGCTGCAGGGGCCGATCACCGCCGCCGCGCCCATGCTGATCCAGCTGGCGTTGGCGGCCGCGTTTGAAAGCGGCGCCCCCACCGCCATGCTGGCCGACTACCGCCGGCGCCGCGACCTGGTGCTGGACCTGGTGCACGGCCTGCCGTGGCTGACGATGCGCCGCCCCGCCTCCGGCCCCTACCTGTGGGCCGACATCAGCCCGCTGACCACCGACACCCACGCCTTCGCCGAGCAGTTGCTGGCCGAATGCGCGGTGGCGGTGATGCCGGGCGAGGCGCTGGGCTGTCCGGGCTTTATCCGCCTCGGCTATATTGCGGCCGACACCGCCACGCTGCGCCGCGGCGTGCGGGCGATCATCGGCTTCGGCAATCAACGCTACCGGGCCCGATAATCCAGCGCATGGCTTTTCTCCTCTTTCAACTCAACAGCCTGCGCAGCCGGCTGATCCTGCTGGTGGCGCTGGCGATCGCGCCGATCGCGGTGATGACCGTCATCGGCGGCGTGCGCGAACGCGAACACGCGATCGAAGTGGCGGAGGAAAACCTGCAGCGCCTGACCAACCTGGCCGCCGCCAACGAGGCGCAATCGATCGAGGGCGCGCGCCAGATCCTGCGCGACGTCGCCAGCATTCCCGACCTGACGGGAGACCAGCAGCATTGCAGCCGCCTGCTGGCCAACCTGCAGCAGCAAAATCCGGACTACGCCAACTTCGGCCTGATCCAGCTCAACGGCGACGTCACCTGCAGCGCCATCCCGTCGGTCACGCTGATCAACCTGGCGGACCGCTCGCACTTCCGCCGCGCCGTGCACCTGCGCCGCTTCGTCGCCGGCGGCTACGTGTTCGGCCGCGTGATCCAGAAGCACACCGTCAACCTGACCTACCCGCTGCTGGGCGAAGGCAACCAGGTCAAAGCGGTGGTGTTCGCCGCGCTGGACTTGACCAAGCTGGACCGCTTTGTCGCCGAGATCAAGCTGCCGCCGAATTCGCTGCTGCTGACGGCCGATTCCGAAGGCCGCATCATTTCGCGCAAGCCCAACCCCGAGCAGTGGTTCGGCCAGATGGTGTGGCCGGAGATGCGCTCGGCCATGGCCGGCGAACCGGGCAAGCCGGTGCTGCTGACCGGGCCGGACGGCATCGAGCGGCTGCACCGCTTTGCCCGCGTCGGCAACAACGGCCTGTCCGACTATACGGTCACCATCGGCATCCCGGTCGAGGACGTCACGGCGGTGGCCCGCCACGACCAGCGGCTGGACCTGCTGGCGCTGGCCGCCACGCTGGCGCTGGCGCTGCTGGCGGCCTGGTTTGTCGGCGACGTGCTGGTGCTGCGCCGGGTCAAGCGGCTGGCCATCACCGCCAACCGCATCGCCTCGGGCACGCTGGAGGCGCGCAGCGGCATCAGCTACGGCAACGAGGAGATCAGCGAGCTGGCGCGGGCGCTGGACGCCATGGCCGCCGCCCTGCAGGACAAGGAACTGCAGCACCTGAACGCCGAGCGCCTGCTGCGCCTGGCCGACCAGCGCAAGGACGAGTTCCTGGCGATGCTGGCGCACGAACTGCGCAATCCGCTGGCGCCGATCAGCGCCGGCGCCCAGCTGCTGCAAAGCGGCCACGCCAGCGCCGGGGCGGTGGAGCGCACGGCCGCCATCATCGTGCGCCAGGTCAACCACATGACGCGGCTGGTGGACGACCTGCTCGACGTCTCGCGCGTGACGCGCGGGCTGGTGACGCTGACGCGCGTGCAGCTGAACGTGGCCGACATCGTCGCCGATGCGATCGAACAGGCCGACCCGATGATCAGGTCGCGCCAGCACAAGTTCGAGCTGTCGCTGCCGGAGGTGCCGCAGCAGGTCACGGGCGATCACAAGCGGCTGGTGCAGGTGCTGGTCAATGTGCTCAACAACGCCGCCAAGTACACGCCGGCGGGCGGCACCATCAAGCTGGCGGTGCGCGGCGGCGGCAGCCTGGTGCGGCTGGTGGTCAGCGACACCGGCATCGGCATGACGCCGGAGCTGCGCGGCCGCGTGTTCGAACTGTTCGCCCAGGCCGACCGCAATTCCGACCGCTCGCAGGGCGGCCTGGGACTGGGGCTGGCGCTGGTCAAGTCGCTGGTCGAACTGCACGGCGGCACGGTCGCGGTCGACAGCGAGGGCGAACACAAGGGCAGCACCTTCACCATCACCCTGCCCGGCACGCCGGGCCAGCTGGCGCAAGCCGCCAACGCTGCGGCGGAGCAATCCGGCTTCAAGCTGCGGGTGCTGGTGGTCGACGACAACGTCGACGCCGCGCAGACGCTGCAGCTGCTGCTGGGCGCGTCCGGGCACCAGGTCATCGTCGCGCACACCGCGCTGGAGGCGCTGGAAATGGCGCAGGCCTCGGCGCCGCAGCTGTGCCTGCTCGACATCGGCCTGCCCGACATCAGCGGCTACGACCTGGCGCGCAGCCTGCGCGCGCTGCCCGCGACCGCCAAGGCCATGCTGGTGGCGGTGACCGGCTACGGCCGCCGCGCGGACCCCCGCCGGGCGGGCCCGGCCGGCGTCGGTGAATAATTCGTGAAGCCGGTCGGCCGGGACCCCCGGGGGGGGCTGGTAGCCCCGCTGGGGCCGGCCGGTTGGCAGGCGGGTTGGCATTGTGGGACACTCGATTTGTTTTCATACGGATAGCCCCCGATGCCGCTTCCATTTCACCCTGCCGCAACAGCGCGTTTTCTGCTGGCGCTGCTGACGCTGCCAGGCATCTGCGCCGCCGCTTGCAACGCGGTCTATCCATTGACGCTCGACAGCCGCTATGACTATGACTGGGAGGTGTTGCGCACCGCGCTGGAAAAAACCGCTGCGCCCTATGCCCCCTGCACATTGCGCGCCTCCAAGGTCAGCATGGAAGAGTCGCGCGCCAACGGGGAATTGGCGGCGGCCGGCGGACGCATCAATGTTTTTTCGCGCTCCACCACGCTGGCGCTGGAGCGGCAATTCCTACCGGTGCGCATTCCGGTGGACAAGGGTTTACTCGGCTACCGGCTGCTGCTGGTGCGCGCGGCCGACCTGCCGCGTTTTGCCGAAGTGCGCACGCTGCAAGACCTGCGCGCGCTCCGGGCCGGCCAGGGCAGCAACTGGGCCGACGTCGCCATCCTGCGCGCGGCGGGCATTCCTGTCGTTGAAGGCAACAGCTATGACGGTTTGTTCAGCATGCTCATGGCTCGGCGCTTCGATTACTTTTCACGCGCGCTCGACGAGGCGCTGCGCGAGATCGACGAGCATCGCGCCAGCCATCCGCAGATGGCGCTGGAACCCGGGCTGCTGCTGTATTATCCGCTGCCGCGCTATTTCTTCGTGCGGCGCGACGCCGAGGGAAGGCAGCTGGCGCAACGCATCGCGGCGGGCCTGGAAATCATGATCCGCGACGGCACGCTGGATCAGCTGTTCCAGCGCTACAAGGGCAAGTCGATCGACCAGGCCGATCTGCCTCACCGCCGCCTGATCAAGATCGACAATCCCGGCCTGCCACCGGAAACACCGCTGTCGCGAAGCGAACTCTGGTATAACCCGCTGAAGAGCGGCGTGCCGGCCTTGCGCTGACGCGCCCGGTATTTTTTAACAATGACAGCATTGGAGTGGTATTGATGTCCCTGGATTCCAGCGTCCGCCGAATTTTCGGACCAGTTTGCAGCCTGGGCATAGTCCTGTGGCCGCTAGTTGCAGGCTCGGCCGAATTGACCGCCTACGCGGAAGAATCGCCGCCCTACCACTACCTGAAAAACGGCGAAGTGACCGGCATCGCCACGGATATCTTGCGGGCCGCCTGCACGCGCGCAAAGATCAGTTGCGACATCCAGATCGTTCCATGGGCCAGAGCCTACGCGCTCACGACGACCACGCCCAATACCTTGATCTTCTCGATAGTCCGGCGGGCGGACCGGGAGAAGAATTTCATCTGGCTGAGCCCCATCGCCACCGAAACCATGTGGGTCTACGGCAGGCGCGACTCGCCCGTGATCAGCTCCCTGTCCCAGCTGAAGACCAAGCGCATAGGCGTGATCAACGGCAGCTCAGCTATCATGGAACTGCGCAACGCCGGCATTCGCGATGCCATTATCGACGTGGCGAATTCCACCGAAGGCAATTTGCGCAAGCTGGAGGCACACCACCTGGACTACATCGTCAGCACCGACACGCGGGTGGACGCGGCCAGGGCCAAATTCGACATGCGCCTGAACCTGGTGAAGGCGACCAGGTTGAGCGAGGTGACCAGCTACTACGCGATCAGTCCCGGATCCGATCCCAAACTGGTGGCCGCCATCAAGTCCGCGCTGGCCGAGGTCGGCTCGAGCGCCGCGCGCGACAAAATCACGTTGAAGTATCTGCCGGCGCCGGCCCGGTAAGCCGCTTTATTCCCCGCTTATTCCCAGTTGCGGGCGATACGTTCCAGCTCGCCGCTTTTTTCCAACGCCTGCAGGGCGGCGCGCAGGCGCTCGACGACGCCGGGGTCCAGGTGTCTGCCGACCACGAAATACAGCGGGCTGCTGGCCATTTCCATCGGCAGTATGCGCACCCTGGCGCCGTAGCCGGTGCGGTTCAGCGTCGCCTGCAGGCCCGGGCTGCGGTGGAAAAACAGCCGGCCTCGGCGGGCCAGCAGTTTTTGCACGTTCAGCTGCGGATTGGCCGCGCTGGCATCGATCAGGCGCACGCCCGCCTTTTCCAGCACCGTCACGCCGGCGAAGCCGCGATTGGCCAGCACCACGCCGTCCGGTTCCAGCTTGCGCACATCGTCCCAACTGGCGATCGAGACCGGATCGTCGACGCGAGCGATCAGGTGATAGCGGATGGTAAACAGCGGCGGACCGACGAACACGTATTTCTTGTCGCGCTCAGGGGAGTGGGACAGGCCGCAGGAGGCGTCCTGCGTGCCGTGGTCGATGGCGGAGTAGATGCGCGCCAGCGGCTGCCAGGCCTGATGGCCGCTGAACCTCAGACTGGGGTCCACGCGTTCGACCGCATTCATGATATCGATGCAAATGCCGACGACCATCCCGCTGCGTTCGTCGGCCTGGAATTTTGGCTCGGTACCCACCTGCGCGGCGGTACGCACTTCCGTCGCGGCCATGCCCGCGCCGCCGCACAGCAGGGCCGGCAGCAGCACGCCGAGCTGGCGCAAGCTGATAGACAAGCGTAACAAGGGCGACTCCATGTTTTGGCGCGAGGAAACTCATTATAACCCCGTGCCTGGGTCGCGATGTGGCGAGTGCGGAGCTCAGTCGGCGCGCGTCAAGGTCACCAGGGCGATGTCGTTGCTGCGCATGGGCACGGTGAGGGTAAAGGCGCCGTCCTTGCCGATCCGGACCACGCGGTCGGTCTCGGGCGCATCCTTGGTCAGCGCGTGCAGCTGGTCGACCTGGGCCGGCGTCAGCGTCTTCGGCGCGCCCATCTCGATATAGGCGGAGTACGCGTCGTTGGCGCGGAAGCCGCTGCGGCGCACCTGCAGCCGGTACTTGCCCGGCTTGACATGGCTGACCCGCATCGCGACTGGCGCCGACGGCGCCGACGGCACGACGCGGCTGTAGAACGGCCGGTTGCTGACCTTCTGCTCCGGTTGCTGGAAGTCCCACACCAGCGCGGCCACCGTGTTGCCGTCCGACGTAGCCATCACCTGCGCGTCCTGCACGGGAATCTCGTTGCCGCGCAAGGCATGCAGGTATTTGTAGGCGAAGTAGGCCGGCTTGCGTACGCCCTGCGGATTCATCAGGCCGAAGCCGCCTTCGAACGGCTTGGACGGCGGGCCCGGTTCTTCGAACAGGTCGGTGTAAGTCCAGTAGCTCATGCCCTGCACCAGGCCCTTGGTGCCCTTCAGCTTGCTGAGGATGTACGGCGAGCTGATATAGGAATCGTGCACCAGGTCGCGCGGCGTGTAGCTGGTGCTCCACTCGGTGAAATACATCGGCAGCGTCGGAAACTTCGAGGCGGCTATCTGCTCGCGCACGCGCCGCACGTCGCCGATGATGGCGTCCGGCGACGGCGACAGCTTGGTGTCGCCCTCGCCCTTTTCATCGAGGAAGCCGCCGTCGACGCCGTAGGTGTGGGTGGTGACGAAATCGACCGCGGCGCCGCTGCGCGCCACATGGTCGAGGAATTCCGGCACCCAGGCGGCGCCGGCGGTCGACGGTCCGCCCACGCGCAAGGCCGGATCGATCGCCTTGATCGTGTTCGCGGTCAGGTCGTACAGCTCGAAATAGGCTTTCTGGTCGGCGCGCTCCCAGAAGCCGTCCAGGTTGGGCTCGTTCCACACTTCGAAGAACCAGCTGCGCACCTCGGCCTGGCCATAGCGCGCCTCGATGTGCTGCACGAACGCCGCGATCAAGTCCTTCCAGGCATCCGGCTTCGGATGCGAGGTGTTGCCTTGCCAATAGAAGATCTGGTTGTCCGAGGTCGCCATGGCCTTGGGCGTGAAGCCCAGCTCGACGAAGGGTTTGATGTTGCGCGCCAGCATACGGTCGTACAACTGGTCGATCTTGGTCCAGTCGTAGACGGTCTTGCCGTTCTCGACGCGCACGGTGCCCAGCACGTCGTGGAAGATGGCGTGGAAGCGCAGATAGCGGAAGCCCAGCTCGTCGACCGTGGTCCGCAGTTGCGCCATGCTGTCGTCGCGCAGCAGCGTGCCCGGATAGTCCGAGCCAACCGACAGGTCGAAGAAACGATCGAGCGGCTTGCTTGCGTGCGCCGCATCGACGACCACATTGCGCGGCGCCGGCTTGGCGGCATCGGCTGCGTGGGCGGCCGGCAGCGAAAGATAGAGCGACGCGAAAGCCGCCAGGCAGGTGTGCTGGAAATGCTGCATTGTTACAATCTCCTTGTTCTTTCCGGTTGTGGCTGGGATGCTAACACCTTGAATCCGCAAGCAAAATGGGGCGCGGGGCAGTTGTACGATATCGTTCAGCCGCTTGGTGATTTTTATAAAAACCGAAAAAAGGGGGCAGCAGAAGCTGCCCCCAAAAGTCTGCCGAACCAGGCAGCGAGGAGAACGGTAGCGGCTGATCAGGCGCTCGAGGCGCGATCTATGCCGTCTGATGGTCGGCGTCGCGGACGTCGGCCGGCGCCGCTCCGAACACCTGGTCGCGGTAGGCGCGCGGCGTGCAACCAAGTTCGCGCTTGAACACCAGGTGCAGATACTGGGTGGAGGTGAAGCCGCAGGCGAGCGCCACGTCGCCAATGCTGCGTTCGCTTTGCAGGCCGGCCTTGGCCGCATCCAGCTTGTAGCGCAGGATGACGTCGTGCACGCTGCATCCCAGTTCGCGGCGGAAGTAGGCTTCGAGCGACGAGCGGGAAACGCCCACGTATTCGGCCACCTGGTGAGTCTTGATGCCCTGGCAGGCGTACTGGCGGATATAGTGGCAGGCCCGCATCACGTGCGGATGCTTGACCAGCGGGTGCAGGCTGGACGCGCACACCTTGATGCCGGCCGGCGGCACCAGCACCGGAGTGTTGTCCGGGCGTACGCCGTGCAGCATCTGGTCCAGCAGATGGGCGGCGGCCCGGCCCATCTCCTGGGTGCCCTGGATGACGGAACTGAGCGGTATGCGGGTCAGCATGCGCACCAGCGGATCGTTGTCGATGCCGACCAGCGCCACCTGTTCCGGCACCTCGATGCCGGCGATGGTGCAGGCTTGCAGCAGCAGCCGCGCGCGCGCATCCGTGACGGCGATGATGCCTATCGGCTTGGGCAGGCTGTGCAGCCAGGCGATCTGACTCCGGACCGCCTCGTCCCACGACAGCGCGCTGGTTTCATGACCACGGAAGATCTCGGCCTCCATATTGTCGTGCTGCATCAGGCTGCTGAAGGCATCCTCCCGCTCCTGCGCCCAGCGATGCTGCTCGGACTTGGGCAGGCTGAACATCGCGAAGCGATGCAGGCCGACGTCGATCAGGTGGTCGTGCGCCACCTTGACAAGATTGAAATTATCCGTCGCCACATAGGGTACGCCGGGCGGATAGTGGTCCAGGCTGGCATACGAGCCGCCCACCCCCACCACCGGAACGGTGCAGCGCGACAAGGCCGCCACCACCGCCGGGTCGTCCATGTCGGCGATGACGCCGTCTCCCTGCCAATGTTCGATGCCGTCCAGGCGCGTGCGGAAATCCTCCTCCAGGAACAATTCCCAGGTCGAGCGCCGGCGTCCCAGATAGGCGGCAATGCCTGAAATGACCTCGCGGTCGAAGGTCTTGTTTGCGTTGAACAGCAACGCGATCCGATGTGTTTTCGTCGTCATAGTCTCCGTCCTTGTCTTTTTTATAATGAAAAACATCGGCGGCACACCTCTTGCGGGGGCCGCCGTCACTGCCTGCGGCGTTACCGTCGTTGCGGCTTGCCGTGCATGTCGTCGATAGCGGCCGCCAGGATCGCGTAGAAAGGAAGGGCAATGCGGGATTTGAAATTATTCATTCGTCAACCCTGGACGGACACCTCAACTGCCTTGCAGCTTAGATGCGTCCGTACTATCGGGGTAACGCTCAGGAGGGAATTACTACCAAAACGAGGGGTGTGTTATTAATTCTGTCGTTAGTGTTAATCATAAAACGACATCACGGCTTGCACGCGCTGCGGAACGCCTTGGGCGTACAGCCGTACTCTTCCTTGAAAAGCTTGTTGAAGTACGACACGTTGCCGTAGCCGACCGAATAAGCGATCTCCGCCACCGTCGCCGCGTCCTTTTCGGCCAGCAACCTGGCCGCTTCGGTCAGGCGCAACTTGTTCAAATAACCACTGAAAGTAAAGCCCAGCTCGGATTTCAGCACATCGTTGACCTTGTTGCGATTGACCCCGGTCTGCTCCACGACGCTCTCCAGGTCCAGCTCCGCATCGGCATACTTGTTTGCAATCAACTGCAGGATCGCCGTCTTTTCCTTGTCGCGATGCGGCTCCAGAGATAGTTGCTTATACGCTACGAAAGGCAAATCCTTCTGCAGCTTGCCTTTCACGTCATCGATCAGGGCACGCGTGTGTTGGCGGAAAAGCCACAGGGCAAAACCACCCCATGCGATGCTCAGCAGTCCGCCTAGCAGCACCAGGTAGCGGTGGTCGCGGCCCTCCAGTTCCAGCCCGCCGATTTCGACTTGCGACGGTACGCCGACCGGACTCTGCAACGAGTTGCCGACGGTGATTTTCGCTACCTTGTCGAGTTTATAGGCCTGCCGCGACAAGTCCAGGTTCACCACCTGGAACCACCACTGGGGAGTTTCGAGGCGCGTCAGGTCGATCTCGACGCGGGATTCCTGTTCATGACAGGAAAAATACGTCGAAAGCGCCCGGTAATTCAGGTAGTCGGCACTCTTGGCCCCCCCCTCGAAGGTGATCAGGCTGAGCGACAAGGTATTGGCCGGCGCACACTTAACCCGCAGCGCGATGGAGCTGTAGCGCGACAAATCCACATGGACAGGCTTGCCCTTTCGATCAAGGAAAGATAATTCCGCTGCAACAAAGGGATGCTCGACGGTCTTGGACAGGTTGAAGTCGTAGCGCAGCCGCTGCTGAGCTTGGTGGATGTGGAAGGTCGCACCAACATTCCAGCTGGACTGGGCTTGCCAAGGCAGAGGACTGTCCTGCACCGGGAAAAGCGAGACTTGTAAATAGCTTTGTCTAAGACAGATGTAAGCAAGGGCCAGGCTTGCAGCGAGAAGGCAAAAGCACCCGCGGAATGCTTTTTTATAGAATTCATGCATGCGGGCGATTCTACCCGCTCGATGTTCCCATTACAACAGTGTGCTGCGGCAAAAAAAGGGCGGCCGCAGCCGCCCAAAGCTACCGGAGAGGCAGTTGGAAAGTACAGATAACACGACGGGCAACGGAAACAGATTGATTGCCCGGGATGTATTTTGGAAGCAGCGCCGGCGCGGCGCAATTGTTAAAAATATCAACCACACACATCAAATTGCGTAAGCGCGCCATGCCGGTGGGAGAGTTGGGACAAATTGTTAATCGCCTCGGCGAATTTCATAATTGCCAGCCTGCCGGGCAAGTCCGCACAATGGCCCACCTGTCATCAAACCAATAAAACTCCCCAGGATGGTCTCGAATGTTTAGAGGACGACTACTTTCATATGCCTTGTCGGGCGTCATCGCCGCCGCGGCGTGCGTGCCGGCAGGCGCTCAGCCGCAGCCGGCCGCGCCGCCGGCATTCCCGACCATCTTGTACGGCGCCGCCTACTATCACGAATACATGCCCTACGACCGGCTGGACAAGGACGTGCGGATGATGAAGGAGGCCGGATTCAATGTGGTCCGCCTGGGGGAATCGACGTGGAGCTTGTGGGAGCCGGAAGACGGCCGCTTCGAGTATGCGTGGATGGACCGCGTCGTCGACGCCATGGGCAAGGCCGGGATCAAGGTCATCATGGGCACCCCGACCTATTCGGTCCCCGCCTGGATGGCCAGGCAGCATCCGGAAATCCTGGCCCGCAAATTCAACGGCGTGCAGAACACCTACGGCATGCGGCAGAACATGAACACCGACGCGCCGGCCTACCGCTACTACGCCGAGCGGCTGATCCGCCGTATCGCCGCGCGCTACAAGGACAACCCGAATGTGATCGGCTGGCAGGTCGACAATGAAACCGGCAGTTACGGCGCCGCCAACGACGACGTGTTCATCCGCTTCCAGCACTATCTGGAAAAGAAATTCGGCACCCCGGAAAACCTCAGCAAGGCCTGGTTCCTGAACTACTGGGGCCAGGATCTGCACAGCTGGACCGACCTGCCCCGTCCCGACGGCGCCCAGAGCACCGGCTACAAGCTGGAATGGTCGCGCTGGGGCCAGATGCGCGTGACCGACTTCCTCACCTGGCAGGCCGGACTGATACGCGAATGCGCGTCGCCGCGCCAGTTCGTCACCCATGATTTCGCCGGCTCCATGCACGCCGACGTCAACGAAGCGGCCGTGGCGCGCGCGCTCGACATGCCAGCCGTCAACATCTATCACTGGGGCCAGCGCGAGTGGTACAACGGCGCCGGGCAAAAGCTGGACGCCGACTTCACCCGCTCGCTCAAGCGCGGCAATTTCCTGGTGACCGAGACCAACGCCCAGACCACGGACTGGTCCTCGTCCTTCCAGTACCCGCCGTACGACGGGCAGTTCCGCGAAGACGTCTACACCCACCTCGCCAACGGCGCCAACATGGTCGAGTACTGGCACTGGTCGTCTATCCACGCCAACCAGGAAACCTACTGGAAAGGCGTGCTGTCGCACGATATGGAGCCGAACCGCGCGTATGCCGAAATGAGCCGCACCGGGCGCGAGTTGCAGAAGATCGGCCCGCGCCTGGTCAACCTGAAGCTGCACAGCGACGTCGCGATCCTGTGGAGCCGCGACTCGCTGAACGCGCTCAACGACATGCCCTTCGCCAAGGAGTCGCAGTGGGGCGGCGGCGGCACCAAGGCCGACTACGGCTCGCTGGTGCGCCAGATCCACCGCTCGCTGTACGAGCTGAATATCGGCACCGATTTCGTGTTCCCGGAGACGCAGGATTTCTCGTCCTACAAACTGCTGATCGTGCCGTCGCTGTATGTGGCCGACGACGCGCTGCTGCTGCGCATCACCGACTATATCCGCAAGGGCGGCCATGTGGTGATGACCTTCAAGAGCGGCTTCACCAACGAGAACGCCGCCGTGCGCTGGACCATGGCGCCGGGGCCGCTGCGCGAAGCGCTGGGCTTCCATTACCAGGAGTTTTCCAACCTGGCCCAGCCGTTGGCATTGAAGGACGACCCTTACCACGCCGGCGCGGACAACAAGGTGCAGCACTGGGCCGAGTTCCTGCAATTGGACAGCGCCAAGGCCCTCGCCTATTACGACCATCCGTTCTTCGGCCAGTGGCCGGCGATCACCTCGAATCAGTACGGCGCCGGCAAGGTGTTTTATGAGGGCACTTATTTGTCCGACAAATTGCAGAAAGCCGTGCTGCAATCGCTGCTGCAGGAACAGGGCCTGACCGGACCGGACCAGCAATTGCCGCAGCAGGTATCCACGCGCTCCGGCGTCAACAGTTTCGGCCGCACCATCCGCTACTATTTCAACTATTCCGGCACGGCGGTCAGCTTCAACTACCGCCACAAGGCTGGCGTCGACCTGCTCGGCTCCCGCCGCGTGGCGCCCGACGACACGCTGACCCTTGGCCCGTGGGATGTGGCGATCATCGAAGAGGATGCCAGCCGATAACGCGTACCGATTCCAACAACAACTTCAGAGACAACTTTTTCATTGTGAGCACTTCATGAGTACTTTTTCAACCATCGACATCATCGTCTTCCTGTTTTATTTCGTCCTGGTGGCCGGCTACGGCATCTGGGTCTACCGCCGCAAGCAGGCCGGCTCCGGCAAGGCCTCGCATGACTACTTCCTGGCCGAGGGCTCGCTGACCTGGTGGGCCATCGGCGCCTCGCTGATCGCCTCCAACATCTCCGCCGAGCAGTTCATCGGCATGAGCGGCTCGGGCTACCGCATCGGCATGGCCATCGCCGTGTATGAGCTGATGGCCGCCGCCACCTTGGTGATCGTGGCCGTGTTCTTCATGCCGGTCTACCTGAAAAACCGCATCTACACGATGCCGCAGTTCCTCGAACAGCGCTACGGCAAGGGAGTCGCCACCACCATGGCGCTGTTCTGGCTGGGCCTGTACGTGGTGGTCAACCTGACCTCGATCCTGTACCTGGGCGCGCTGGCGATCAGCAGCCTGTCCGGCATCGCCCTGCTGCCCTGCATGCTGTTCCTGGCCGTGTTCGCTGCGGTGATCACGCTGGGCGGCATGAAGGTGATCGGCTATACCGACGTGGTGCAGGTCACCTGCCTGGTGGTCGGCGGCCTGGTCACCACCTGGCTGGCGCTCGACCTGGTCGCCGCGCTGGGCAACAAGCACGGCGCGCTGGCCGGCTTCTCGGAACTGTATGCCCATACCCGCGACCACTTCGACATGGTGCTGACGCGCGACAATCCGAACTATATGGACTTGCCGGGCCTGTCCGTGCTGCTGGGCGGCATGTGGATCGTCAACCTGAACTACTGGGGCTGCAACCAGTACATCACCCAGCGCGCGCTGGGCGCCGACCTGCCGACCGCGCGCAAGGGCCTGCTGTTTGCCGCCTTCCTCAAGCTGCTGATGCCGGTCATCGTGGTGTTGCCAGGCATCGCCGCCTATGCGCTGGACAAGTCCGGCGCGCTGGGCGACGCCATGCACGTGGGCGGCGAAGTGAATCCCGACCGCGCCTACCCTATCCTGCTGGGCCTGCTGCCGTCCGGACTGAAGGGCATCGCCTTTGCCGCGCTGACCGCCGCCGTGGTGGCTTCGCTGGCCGGCAAGGCCAACAGTATCGCCACCATCTTCACGCTCGACATCTACACCAAGCTGTTCAACAAGACCGCCAGCGAGCAGCGCATGGTGTGGGTGGGCCGCGTCAGCGTGGTGGTGGCGATGGCCCTGGCCGTGCTGATCGCACCGCTGCTCGGCATCGACAAGAAAGGCGGCTTCCAGTATATCCAGGAATACACCGGCTTCGTCTCGCCTGGCATCCTGGCCATGTTCCTGCTGGGCTTCTTCTGGAAGCGCACCACCTCCGGCGCGGCGATGTTCGCCACCTTCGGCGGGCTGGCCGGCTCCATCGTGCTGAAGTTCCTGCCGACGATGATGGACCTGTCCTTCCTGGCGCCGATCGGCTTCTCCAAGGCCAATGCCGCCGGCGTCTACGAGATTCCCTTCCTGGACCGCATGTTCATCGTGTTCTGGGTGGTGGTGGCCGGCATGGTCGTGATCAGCAAACTGGCGCAGCCCGCGGCAGGCACGGCGCCCCGCCATCTGCAGATCGACCGCACGCTGTTCCGCGTCGACGGCGCGTTTGCCTTCGGCTCGGTGGTCATCTGCGTGCTGCTGGCCAGTATCTACAGCAGCTGGTGGTAAGCACGGCTAGTTCAAGCAAGACAGGCCGTACCTTCTGAGAAACGCCCGATGAACTTCATCGGGCGTTTTGTTTTTGTACTTCCAGGCCCGATGCGGCGAAACGACTACCAAGACCGCGCTCGGGAGTCCCGCGCTGGCGCTGCCGATCAAAATCCTCAAACTTCCCAAGGCATCTCGACGCTGCGAGTGGTGTCCACGGCTGCAATCGGCTCGAAGGCTTGCAGTCGCTATGCGATGTTCAGCCGGCACGGCTGTCCATTTCATGACGGGTCGCTCCAACAAAAAAAGGGGTGGCCGAAGCCACCCCATGAACTACCGGTAAGGTAGGGAGACAAAACTCTCAAGTTGCTCGCGTCAGTAGGAATACCTCAGCGTCATGCGATAGCTGCGGCCAGGCTCGAACCAGGCGCGCCCCATGTTGCCGATGTGCTGCTGCTGCGTCTGCCTGACGACGATGTCGGTCAGGTTGGAGGCCGAGAAGTTGCCGGACAGGTGCTCGCTGAAACGGTAGTCGATGCCGAAGTCCAGCTGGCCGGTCGCCTCCTGCCAGGTCGGCAGGCCCCAGCCCACGTCCTGCGCGCCGTTGCGGGCCGGATCGGCGCTGGTGCCGTCCGTGCCCTGGGTGCCGTTCACGGTCACGCCCTGCAGGAAGCGTCCGCGCCAGCTGTAGGCCAGCCGCGCCGACAACGGTCCCTTGTCGTACATGAACGTCAGGTTGTAGGCGTTCTTGGACAAGTACATCAGCGGAAGCGAGCTGAACGGCAGTCCGTTGGTGTCGCAACCATACAGGCTCAGGGAGCTGTTGTTGAACGATCCCGCGGCCGGACAGTACTTCAGGTCGAACGGGTGGTACAGCGTCTGCTTGCTGTCGATGTAGGTATAGTTGGCCGCGATGCCGAAGCCCTTGGCCCAGTCGGGCAGCAAGCGGTCCAGGACCGGCACATGGTCGAGGTAGGTCTGGCCGGCCAGCTCCAGGCCCGTCACCGAACCCTTGGCGGAATTGTCCGGCGCCGTGATCAGGAAGTTTTGCGAATTGCCCGCCAGGTCCTTGTAGCTGCGGGTGTAGGCGCCGTACAGGATGATGTCGCGCACGTCCTTGCGGAACACGGCCGCCGTCAGCGACGAGCCGCTGCTCGGATACCACTCGAGCGTCAGGTCGTAGCTGTTGGCGCGGGTCGGCTTGAGGTTGGCATTGCCACGGTCGGTGCCGGTGTAGGTGATGTTGCGCACGCTGCCGCCGGGACCGGTGTTGTCGATGTTCTGGTTCAGCGTGATGTACTCGCTCAGCTCGCCGAAGCCGGGACGGTACATCGACTGCGCGAACGCGAAGCGGGCCTGCAGCTTGTCCGACAGGCTGGCCTTCAGGTTCAGGCTGGGCAGCACGTTGACGTATTGGTGGGTGGCCTCCAGCGGCTCGTTGATCGGGCCGAACTGCGGCACCTCCGGCGGCGTGGTGCTGCCGTAGGTCGGCAGGAACACGGTGTAGCCGTGGGCCGTCGATTCGGTGTGCACCACGCGCACGCCGACATTGCCCTCGACCGGGACGCGCAGGTTGTCGAAGCCGAAGCTGGTCGACACGAACGCGGCCTGGGTCTTCTCGCTCTGGCGGCCGACCTTGGCCGGATCGCCGTCAAAGCTCAGCGGCTTCCAGCTGCTGCCCGCCGTCGAGCAATCGTTGTTGTTGCCGAACAGCTGGTTGCCGTCCTGGCATTGCAGCTTGAGGATTTGCGTCAGCTGCGCGAAGGAGGCGGGATTGCTCTGGGTGAACGCCATGGTCGGCACCACCATGGCCGGCGGCGCGGCGACCTTGCCGTTGAAGAAGTTCGGGAAATTATAGGCCATGGTCGGCACCAGGCTGGCGTAGCGCGGATCGCTGAAGTAACCGAACGTCCCGCGCGACTGCCAGCCCTGCTGGTCGGTGGCGTTGGGCAGTTGGCCCGGCACCGACGTCTGCTTGACGTTCCACGGCTCGGCCAGGCTGGTCCAGCCCGAGCCGCCGCCGTCGACGTGGTTGGCCCGGCGCTCGGTCAACCGCAGGCCGAAGCGCAGGTCGCGCAGCACCGGATGGTCGAACACGTAGCGGGCGTCGGTCTTCCACGCGTACAGGTCGCCGTCCGCCTTGCTCAGCGACGGCATCATGAAATTCATGTAGTAGTTGGCCGGATTGGCCAGGAAGTCGCGCGCCTTGCTGTCGAAGTTGATCTGGACCGGATTGCTGGACAGGTTCAGGCCCACGCTCGGCACGAAGGTGCCCAGCGTGACCACGTTGCCCAGGCTGCTGTCCCTGGCGTGCACCCACTGCACGTCGTTCTGCACCGTCCAGCTGTCGCTGACGGCCCACTTGAAGTTCCAGGCGATCTCCCGCGTCTGCGAACGGCGCTCGCTGAAGCCGGTGTCGGCCTGGAAGCCCAGGCCGCCGGCGGCGAAGTTGTTCGCGCCCAGGCCGCCCACCGGGTAGGTGTAGGTGCCCGACTGCAGCACGCCATGGCTGTCGAACACGGGATTGAGGATCAGCGACTTGTACGAGTTCTCGACGCCGGTGAAGGTGGCGTTCTCGCTGTCGCCTTCCTTGTAGGCCGAGTGGAAATAGGTCAGGGCCGACTGCATGCCGTTCTTTTTCCACTGCAGCGCGCCGTACACGCCGGCGCGGTCGGTCTTGCTGGTGTTGGTGCGCCACGAGGCGGACTTGGGCGCCCACACGGTCTGGCCGTTGACGATGTCGGTGCGCGGGAAGTAGGCGTCCAGCTGCACCGTGTCATTGTGGGAGTTGGTCTCGTTGGCGGACAGGTCGAGCAAGGCGCCCCATTGCCCGAACGAGTTTTCCCAGCGCTTGGAGACCAGGCCGGACACGCCGGGCGACTTCTTGCTGCCCAGCGCGTTGTAGTTGCCGTTGACCGTGAACGAGAACTTGTCGCCCTTGTAGTCGAACGGCAGCGCGGTGCGCAGGTCCACCTGGCCGCTGACGCCGCCCTCGATCAGGTCGGCCGGCGGATTCTTGTGCACGATCACCGCCGACATCAGCTCGGCCGGCACGTCGCCCCAGCTCAGCTCGCGGCCCGGCCAGCCGGCCGAGAACGACTCGCGCCCGTTCAGCGTGGACGAACCCCAGGTCAGGCCGCGCACCGAGATGCCGGAGCCCTCCACCGAGAAGTGCTCGGGATCGCCGCGTGAGCGGTTGCGGTCGATGGTCACGCCCACCACGCGCTGCAGCACCTCGGTGATCGACCTGTCGGGCAGCTTGCCGGCTTCCTCGGCAACCACGCCGTCGATGATCTCGTCGGCGTTCTGCTTGAGCTTTTGCGCCGACTGCAGCGATGCGCGCTGGCCGCTGACGATAACCGTCGGGCCCTTGTCGGCGCCTTGTTCGGCGCCGATGACGCCGTTGTCCGTGCTCTGGGCCGCCGCGCCGCCGCAGATCATCACCGCCTGCGCCACAGCCATGGCCAGCGCGGTTTTCTTGAATGGACTCCTCATTTCTTGCTCTCTTCTTCTAATAGTATCTCGATGGCCCTCCCCGCCGACCGACGGGGTGGGAACAATGGCTAGCCGCTCCGGCGCGCCGGCTTATTGCACCGTGACGGGCGCGGTCAGGGTCAGCTCGGTCGGATAGGTCGGGCTGGAGGCCGACTTGCTCAGCACCATGACATTGGTCGACGCGGCCTCGATCTTGATCTTCACGATCGGGTATTTGCTCAGCTCGGTGGCCGGGTCCACCGTCAGGTCGCAGCTCTCGCCGATGCCCGTGAAGCTGGCCAGTTGCACCTCGTACGCGGTGACCGCGGCGCTCTTCGGCGCGAACGTCGTGTTCAGGGCCACGTTGCAGGCGCTGTTGTTGTTGGACGCCTTCTTGGCGAAGTGGCCGAGGACCAGCGTGACCTTGACGTTGTTGGCGCCGCTGCCGAACCATTCGCTGTTTTGTCCCACATTGAGCTTGAGCACCTTCTGCTTGCCGACCTGCACGCCGCCGGTGGTGTCGCCGGTCGAGCTGATGCTGCCCACGCCCGGGGTCAGGAATTCGAGGCCGAAGTAGGCGCCGATACCGCCACCGCCATAGGGATGCTTGGGATCGCCGGTCTGGACCAGGTAGTGGTAGCTGACGCTGCCGCCGTCGGCGCTGAGGCTGGCGCCGCACCAGTTGGCGTCGCTGCACCACCAGCCGTCGATGCTGCTGCCGGCGAAGGTATCGAAGACGCCGCCGTCCGTGGTCGCGGACAGCGAGGCGAAGCCGGACAGGGCCGGCAGCACAGGCGGCGGAGCGTCGCCCACGTCGAACGCGACCACCACCGGTTTCGCCACGTCATAGGTGCCGTCGCCGGCCTGCGACGCGCCGATGTCGCACTCGCCCTTGGACACAAGGGTCAGCCTGGTGCCGCTGACGGTGCAGACGGCCGGCGTGAGGGAGGTCAGGCTGACCGGCAGGCCCGAGTCGGACGAGGCGACCAGCGGGGCCGGGGTCGAGGCCAGCGGCTGGAAGCCGGGCGACGCGAAGGTGATGGTCTGCAGGTGCTTCAGGACCTTGAACAGCTGTTGCGCGCTGGCCGGCGCGTAGGTGCCGTCACCGGCCTGGCTGGCCGTGACCGAGCATTCCCCCACCGCCACCGGCACCAGCTTGCCGTCGGTGACGGTGCAGTTGGCCGGCGTGTTCGAGGCGAAGGTGACGGGCAGTCCGGAGGACGTCGTCGCGACCAGCGGCGCGGGCGCCATCGCCAGGTAACGCGCGCCCGGGTAAGGAAAATCGACCGACTGGGCGCGGCTTCCCGATGCACCGCCACCGCCGCCGCCGCAGGCGGTCAGCAGCGCGGCGCAGGAAAGCGCCAGCGCAGGCAGCTGCAAGCTCATAGTCTGCCGCCTCATGGAATGTCCCTCTTTGATGTATTTTTTCATGTTGCTTGTCTCGTTATTTGTCATATTGTTTGTCACGTCGCTTGTCACGGCGCTGTCATATTTTTGTTCTTGGAGCGGATGCTATCACCGCCCATCGGCGCATGGCACAGGTGAAACGGCTGTTGATATATATTGCCCAACAGGCTGGCGGTTTTCATACATCGCAAAAAAAAGGGGCAGCCGAAGCTGCCCCTGGATGCCGCCTTCCGCTCCCGGTTCAGTACAAGACCTTGGCCGCTTCCGGCAGGTCGACATTGGCCTTGGTGACCAGCACCACGCCGGTGGTGACCTGCGGCGGCACCTTCTTCCCTTCGATCACCTTGACCACGGTCGACACGCCGAGCGTGCCCATGGCATAGGTGTCCTGCACCGTGGTGGCGTACAGCGTGCCGCCCTTGACGAAGTCGCGCAGGTCCTGGTTGCCGTCGAAGCCGACCCCCACCACCTTGGCGGCCTTGCCCGACTGCGCCAGCGCGCGTCCCATGCCGACCGCGGTCGGCTCGTTGGCGCCGAAGATCCCCTTCAGGTCGGGGTGCGAGGCCAGCACGTCGATGGTCTGGTTCAGCGCGGTGGCCATCAGCGATTGCGAATAATAGGTGCCGACGATCTTCAGCTGCGAATTCTGCTCGATGTACTTGCGGAAGCCGCCGACCCGCCCCACTTCCGAACCGCTGCCGGCCACGTAGGACATGATGGCGATCTTGCCGGTGGTGCCGATCTTGCCGATCAGCGCCCTGGCGCTGGCCGCGCCGGCCGCCTCGTTGTCGGTGGTGACGCTGGACTGGTAGTACTTGGCGCCGGAAGCCGACACCGGCGAATCGATGATCACCACCGGTATCCGCGCCTCCCACGCCTTGCGGATCGCCGGCACCAGCGCGTCCGGATCCGACGGCGCCAGCACGATGCCGGCCACCTTGCGGTTGACCGCGTTCTCCACCATGCTGACCTGGTCGGCGATGGCCGACTCCGAGGCCGGCCCCTGGAAGCTCAGCGTGTAACCCGGCGCCTGCTGCACGCCGGCCTGCCCGCCCTTGCGCACCACTTGCCAGAAGTTCGAGTTGCTGCTCTTGACGATCATCGCGATTTCCTTGTCGGCCGCGCGCGCCGTCTGCCCCGTCAACGCCAGGGCCAGCGCCAATGCCAACGGCGCGATCTTCGCTATTCGATTCATGCTCTCCTCACTCTCTGTTTTTTTAATCAGGTTGCGGCGCTTCAGCGCCGGTTGCGTCTCTGGTCGATCCATACCGTCAGCAGGATCACTAGTCCGATGATGATCTGCTGGATGAAGCTCGATACCCCGTTCATGTTCAAGCCGTTGCGCAGGATGCCAATCACGAAGGCGCCGATCATGGTGCCGCCGATGCCGCCGATGCCGCCGCTCAGCGAGGTGCCGCCGATCACGGCGCTGGCGATCGCGTCCAGCTCGTACATCACGCCCTCGTTGGGCTGGCCGGTGACCAGGCGCGACATCAGCACGCAGCCGGCCAGCCCGGACAACACGCCCGACAGCACATAGGCCGCCAGCGCCACACGGTCGACCTGCACCCCCGACAAGCGCGCCGCCTCCGAGTTGGAGCCGACCGCGTACAGGTGGCGGCCGAACACGGTGCGCCGCAGCACCAGCGCGGCGGCGACCGCGATGACGATCATCAGCACCACCGGATACGGCACGCCGGGGAACACCACGTCCGGAAACGGCCCGCCGGTGTCGCGCTCGATGCGTCCCAGGGAGCCGTTGCCCAGCGCGCCGAAGGCCTCGCCCAGGCCGGAAATGGCGCGCGCGCCGGTGATCTGCAGCGCCACGCCGCGCGCGATCAGCATCATGCCCAGCGTGGCGATGAAGGGCGGCAGCTTGAGGCGGGTGACCGCCAGGCCGTTGGCCAGCCCGCAGGCACCGCCGACGGCGACTCCCGCCAGCATGGCGACGCTGGTCGGCATGCCGCCCTGCGCCAGCAACGCCGCCACCACGCCCGACAGCGCCAGCACCGAGCCCGAACTGAGGTCGATGCCGCCGGTGATGATGACGAAGGTGGCCGCCACGCCGAGGTAGGCGATCGAGGTCACCTGCAGCGCCACGCTCATGCCGTTGCCGACCGTGAGGAAGGCGTCGCTGGTGAGCGCGAACACCAAGGCCAGCGCCGCCAGGCTGGCCAGCGCGGCGAACTTCTGTATCAAATCCTTCTGCCTGTCATTCATGTCTCTATTGTCCCGTTTCTGATTCTGATGTGCGCTTCTTGCTGAGCGAGGCGAGATGCATGATCTCTTCTTGTGTCGTGTCGCGGGTGTCGACGACGCCGGTGATCCGGCCTTCATGGAACACCACCACCCGGTCCGTCATGCCCATGATCTCCGGCAGCTCGGAGCTGATCAGCACCACCCCGATGCCGTCGGCCGCCAGCTGGTCGAGCAGGCGGTAGATCGCCAGCTTGGCGCCGACGTCGATGCCGCGCGTGGGCTCGTCGAAGATGATGATCTGCGACTGGCGGAACAGCCATTTGCCGATGGCGATCTTTTGCTGGTTGCCGCCGGACAGGCACTGGGCCAGCTGCGCCGGCGACGGCGTCTTGATGCCGAGCGCCTCGATGTAGCGCGCGGCCGCCGCCTGCTCGGCCGGAAAATCGATCAGGCCCGCGCGCGTGGCCACCGCCGCCATATTGGCCAGCGTCAGGTTGGCGGCCACCGACATGCGGATCGCCAGCCCCTCGCCCTTGCGGTCTTCCGACAGGTAGGCGATGCCGTGGCCGATCGCCTCCGCCGGCGAGCGCACCGTGATCGCGCGTCCGCCCAGTTCGATGGTGCCGCCGTCGAGCGGATCGGCGCCGAACAGCGCGCGCGCCGTCTCGGTGCGGCCGGCTCCCATCAGGCCGGCGAAGCCGAGGATTTCGCCGCGCCGCAGCTCGAAGTCCAGCGGGCCGAACACGCCCTTGCGCTGCAGGCCGCGCACGCGCAGCAGGCAGTCCGTTTGCGGCGCGCGGGTGGCCGGCGGGAAGGTGTCGTCCAGCGCCCTCCCCACCATGCCGGCCACGATGCGCTCGACCGACGTGTCGCGCCACAGCGCGGTCGAGATATAGCGGCCGTCGCGCATGATGGTGACCCGGTCGACGATGTGCTGGAACTCGTCGAGCCGGTGCGAAATGTAGACGATGGCCACGCCATCGCGCTTGAGTTCATGGATGATCTCGAACAGGCGTCCGGTCTCGCTCTCGGTCAGCGAGGACGTGGGCTCGTCCATGATCAGCACCTCGGCGTCGAGCGACAACGCCTTGGCGATTTCCACCATCTGGCGCTGCGCCACCGACAGCGTGCCCACCAGCGCCTGCGGCGCCACGTCCAGCTTGAGCCGCTCGATCAGGCGGGCGGTGTCGGCGCGCATGCGGCGCCGGTCCACCAGCCAGCCCTTGCGCGGCTCGCGCGCGAGGAAGATGTTCTCGGCCACCGACAGGTGCGGCACCAGGTTCAGCTCCTGGTGGATGATGGCGATGCCGGCCGCCTGCGCCGCCACGGTGGAGCTGAAGCGGCAGGCCGCGCCGCGGTGCACGATCTGGCCGGCGTCGGGCTGGTAGACGCCGCTGAGGATCTTCATCAGCGTCGACTTGCCGGCGCCGTTCTCGCCGCACAGCGCGTGCACCTCGCCCTTGAACGCGTCGAAATGCACGTCGTCGAGCGCCACCACGCCGGGAAAGCGCTTGGTGACGCCGCGCACCGACAGCAAGGCCTGCTCCTCGCGCAACGGCGCCTCGGGCAAAATCGCGGGCATGAGCGCTTCCACGGTCAGCCGTCGATCAGTTCCGGATTCCACGCGTGCACGGTCTGGCGCTGTTCGCCCAGGCCGCCGATCCCCAGGCGCATGGTGTCGCCCGGGCGCAGGTAGACCGGATCGGGCTTCTGCCCCAGGCCCACGCCGGGCGGGGTGCCGGTGCTGATGATGTCGCCGGGGTTCAGCGTCATGAAGCGGCTGATGTAGCTGACCAGGTGGGCCACGCCGAACACCATGGTGCGCGTGCTGCCGCTCTGGAAGCGGCGGCCGTTCACCTCCAGCCACATGTCGAGGTTTTGCGGGTCCGGCACCTCGTCCGCCGTCACCAGCCACGGGCCAATGGGGCCGAAGGTGTCGCAACCCTTGCCCTTGTCCCACTGGCCGCCGCGCTCGAGCTGGTACTCGCGCTCGGACAGGTCGTTCACCACGCAATAGCCGGCCACGTGCCGCAGCGCCTCTTCCTCGGTGACGTAGCGCGCGGTGCTGCCGATGACGACACCCAGTTCCACCTCCCAATCGCTTTTGACCGATTCGCGCGGCAGCACCACCGGATCGTTACAACCGATCACGCAGCTGGTGGCCTTCATGAACAGCACCGGCTCGGCCGGCACCGCCATGCCCGATTCGGCCGCGTGGTCGGAATAATTGAGGCCGACGCAAATGAACTTGCCGACGCCCGCCCACGGCGGCGCCATGCGCACCGGCTCGGGCACCGCCGGCAGCCGGGCCGGATCCAGCGCCGCCAGCCGCGCCAGCGAGGCCGGTCCCAGGTCGGCCGCGCGCAGGTCCGGCAGCACGGCCGACAGGTCGCGCAGCACGCCCTCGGCGTCGATCAGGCCGGGTTTTTCCTGGCCCTTGGGGCCGTATCGCAGTAATTTCATGTCTCGGTTTCTCTTTGTTGTGGTAAAGGGTTGATGCTCAATTGCTCCAGCCGCCGTCGATCACGTGCACGGTGCCGGTGGTGAAGGCCGATTCGTCGCCGGCCAGGTAGACCGCCAGCGCGGCGATCTCCTCCGGTAAGCCCAGCCGCCCCATGGGCTGGCGCGCGGCGAAGGCCTGGCTGACCTGCTGCACGCTCTGGCCGCTGTCGTGGGCCTGCGTCTCGATGCGCTGGCGCAGCGACGGCGAGGCCACGGTGCCCGGGCAGATCGCGTTGCAGCGCACCCCGCTGGTGACGAAATCGGCCGCCACCGACTTGGTCAGGCCGATCACGGCCGCCTTGGTGGTGCTGTAGATGAAGCGGTTCGGCACCGCGCGCACGCTGGAGGCGATCGAGGCCATGTTGATGATGGAGCCGCTGCCCCGCTCCAGCATGCCGGGCAGGATGGCGCGGATCAAGCGGTACATCGAGCGCACGTTGAGGTTCATGGAAAAATCCCAGTCGCTGTCCTCGCAACCGAGGATGGTGCCGGCATGGACGTAGCCGGCGCAGTTGAACAGGATGTCGACCGCTCCCAGTTCCTGCGCCAGCGCGGCGATGGCCTGGGCGTCGGTGACGTCCAGGCGGCGCGCCTCGCAGCCGGCCAGCGTGGCCACCTGCTCCAGGTCGCGGTCGGTGGCGATCACGCGCGCGCCCTCGGCCGCGAAGGCCAGCGCGGTGGCGCGGCCGATACCTTGACCGGCGGCCGTGACCAGCGCGGTTTTTCCTTGCAATCGTTTAGTCATGATTCAATCCATGTGAAAGACGGGTTCCATCATCGCCCAGTGCTCGCCTTCGGCGCGGCTGGCCAGCGGCAGCTGGCAGGGACTGCAAAAGGTCCACCAGCGCTGGGTTTCCGGGTCGGCCGCCACCCGCCGCATGTCGGCGTCGAAGTCGGAACCGTGGTATTCCCAGTAGCCGAACAGCAGATTCTCCGGCTCGCGCAGGAAGATCGTGTAGTTGCGCACGTTCGCCTCCCGCAGCACCGCCAGCACCTGCAGCCACACGGCCGCGTGCAGCGCGCGGTACTCCGCGATCCGGTCGGGTGCGATGCCGATCACCATGCCCATTCTTTGCATGTCAGTTTCCTCAATCAAGTCGGTAAAAGCGTAGCGCGTTCAGGCCGAAGACGTCGTCCAGTGCCGCGCCGTCCAGGCCCGCCAGCAAGGCCTCGCTGGCGGCGACCCATTGCCCGTAGTCGGCGGCCAGGTCCAGCACCGGCCAGTCGCTGCCCCAGATCACACGGCGCGGACCGAAGACCTCCAGGATGTGGTCGACGTACGGGCGCAGTCCCTCCACGCTCCAGGCCCCGCCAGCCTCGGTCACCAGGCCGGACAGCTTGCAATGCACCTGCGGCAGCCGCGCCAGGCGCGCGATGTCGCCGCGCCACGGTTCCAGCTCACCGCGCGCGATGGGCGGCTTGGCGCCGTGGTCGATCACCAGCGGCAGGTCGGGATGGCGCTCGGCAAAGGCCAGCAGCGCCGGCAGGTGGCGCGGCAGCACCAGGCCGTCGAGGCTCAGGCCGAAATGCCGCATCGCCTCGATCGCCGGCGCCAGTGCCTCGTCGTCGACCCAGCGCTCGTCGTCGAGGTCCTGCAGCATCGGGCGCAGTCCCTTGAGCATCGGGCAGAGCGCCAGCGAGGCGATGCGGGTCGGCGCGTCGCGCGCCTTCAGGTCGACCCAGCCGACCACCCCGCCGATGAAGGCATGACGCTGCGCCAGGTTGAGCATGTAGCGGGTGTCACGCTCGTCTGGCATCGATTGCACCAGCACCGTGCGGGCAATGCCGTGCCGCACCAGCAACGGCGCCAGGTCGTCCGGCGCGAAGTCGCGGTGGATCGCGGCCAGCGCCGGCGGAGGCCAGGCTCCGTGGCGGTCGGCCAGGTGCCAGAAGTGCTGGTGGGCGTCGACCCGCATCACGCCCCCAGCTCCACCGGCGCGCGCTCGTCAAGCAGGCCGCGGCGCTTGAGCTCCTGCCACAGCTGCGGCGGAATCGGCAGCTCGAACCACTCGGCGTTCTGGCGCAGCTGCGCCACGTCGTGCGAACCGGGGATGCAGGACACCACGGCCGGATGGGCCATCGGGAATTGCAGCGCGGCCGCCGGCAGCGGCGTGTCGAACTCGCGGCAGACGGCGGCGATGGCGTCGACCCGCTGCAGGATCTCTGCCGGCGCGTCGGTATAGTTGAAGGTGCGGGCGCCGGCCAGCACGCCGGAATTGAACGGTCCGCCGATGACGATCGCGTTGCCGTGCCGCTGGCAGGCGTCCAGCAGGGGCGTCAGCGCGCCCTGCTCCAGCAGCGTGTAGCGGCCCGCCAGCAGCGTGCAGTCGAGCGGGCATTCCTGCATCGCGTCGGCCACCACCTCCCATTCGTTGACCCCGAGCCCGATCGCGCGCACGCGCCCGGAGCCGCGCAGCTCGTCCAGCGCGCGGAAGCCTCCGCCGGTGAGCTGGCGCCAGTATTTGTCGTGCAGCTCGCCGTGCGTGGCGCGGCCGATGTCATGCACCAGCAGGATGTCGATGCGATCGAGGTCGAGGCGCTCCAGACTGTCCTCGTGCGAGCGCATGATGCCGTCGTAGCTGTAGTCGTAATGCGGGCGGTATTGCAGCGGATCGGCCCAGCCGCAAGTGCCCGGCAGCACCCCTGCGGCGGGCAGCATCAGCCGACCGACCTTGGTGCTGACCACGTACTGGTCGCGCGGACGTTCGCTCAAGGCCTCGCCCAGGCGGCGTTCGGAGCGCGTGAAGCCGTAGTACGGCGCGGTGTCGAAATAGCGCAGGCCCAGGTCCCATGCGGCATCGACGGCGGCGCGCGCCGCGCGCTCGGAGACGGCCTGGTACAAACCGCCGATCGGCGCGCAGCCCATGCCCAGCCGGGTCAGCCGCAGGCCGCCGCGCGGCAGGGCGATCGAGTCGTCGCAGCGCACGGTCAGGCCGCCTTCAGCGGGAAGCAGCCAGGCCCCGTGGGCTCGAACTGCTTGTAGGTCAGGATGAATTCCTGGTGTCCCAGCTGCTCCGAGCAGCTTTGGGCACCGTTGGCGACGCTCGCCACCAGGTCGACGATCTCGCCGCCGACCTGCTCCAGCGTCGCCTCGCCGGTCAGGATGCGGCCGGCGTTGACGTCCATGTCCTCGGCCAGCTTGGTGTAGGTGGCCGGATTGGCGCAGACCTTGATGACGGGCGAGATCGCCGAGCCGACCACCGAGCCGCGCCCGGTGGTAAACAGCGTCAGGTGGGCGCCGCAGGCGATCAGTTCGACGATCTCGGCGTTATCGGAAATGTTGGGGAAGCCGAAGCGCGGTTCGCCGTCGGGCACCACGTCGAGCAGGTACAGGCCGTGGCCCGGCGGCTGGTCGCCCGGCTTGAGGATGCCGCTGATCGGCGAGGCGCCGCTCTTGGCATAGGCGCCCAGCGACTTTTCTTCCAGCGTGGTCAGGCCGCCGTCGGCGTTACCGGGGGCGAAGCTGCCGTGTCCCATGATGGTGTAGTAGCGCGCGGCCTTCTCCACCGTCTGCACGATGGCCTCGCCCAGTTCCGGCGTCACCGCGCGGCGCTTCATGTGGTATTCGCAACCGACCAGTTCACCCGTCTCCTCGAAGATGCAGGCGGCGCCGGCGGCGATCAACTGGTCGAAGGCGACGCCGACCGCCGGATTGGCGGTGATGCCGCTGGTGCTGTCGGAGCCGCCGCAGATGGTGGCCACCACCAGCTCGTCCAGGCCCATCGGCACGCGCTGCTGGGCGCCGACCTGTTCCAGCGCCCAGCTCACCCATTCGCGGCCGCTCTGGACGCCGCTGCGGGTGCCGCCCGCGTCCTGGATCGTGACCGTGTGCACCGGGCGGCCGCTATCGGCGACGGCCGCTTCCAGGCCGTTCTTGTCGAAGCTCTCGCAGCCGAGCGACACCAGCAGCGCCGCGCCCACGTTCGGGTGGGTCAGCACGCTGCGCATGATCTTGTCCGCGTACTCGTTGGGGAAGCAGCCGGGGAAGCCGATCAGGTGCACCGGCTGGTCCGGGAAGGCGCTGGTGATCAGGCGCGCCACGTGATGCGCGCATTCGACCAGGTAGGCCACGACGACCACGTTGCGGATGCCCTTGCGGCCGTCCAGGCGCTGGTAGCCGGCCAGGGTGTACGATGGTTGCGACGTCATTTGGCTTTGCTCCCGATGAAGTGGTGGCCGCCCTCGCCCAGCGTGTAGGTCGGGATGTAGCAGCTTTCCAGGTTGTGCGTATGGATATGCGCGCCGGCGGCGATCGGCGCGCTGGCCTTGCCGATGATGGCGCCGTAGCGCAGCACCGTGTCGCCGGCGCGCAGGTCGCTGCGCGCGACCTTGTGGCCCAGATGGATGTCTTGCGCGAGGGTGACGGCCTGGCCGTCGATCTCCACGCTGGCGCCGGCCTTCAGTTCAAGGCGGGCAATCAGACAATTGTCCTCGGGTGACATCAGGAGCAGGCTCGCTGCCTGCGCGGTGGTTGGTGTGGGCATGTCGGTCCTTTGCATACAGTCGGTTCCAGAGAGAGCTGTCCATGCCACCGCGTGCCGCGTCAGCCGGAGTGGGCCCGCATCTCTCTGGTGCGGATGGATTGCAGCAGCGTGCTGCGGGAAGAATTCAGATGGATGCGCATGGCGTCCAGCGCGCCGTTGATGTCCCGCCGCGCCAGCGCGTGCAGGATGTCGAGGTGCTCGTGCGCCGCGTACTGGTTGCGCGCCATCTCGTTGCCTTTGTCCCACTGGTAGTGGTAGTGGAACACCAGCGACACGATGTCGTAAAAGCCCTGCGCGAAGCGGTTGTGCAGCAGCCCGATGAGGAAGGTGTGGAAGTCGCGGTCCAGCGCCGGAAAGTCCTTGTGGCGCGCCGGCATGACCGAGCCAAGCTGCTCGTGGCGCGCGATCAGGTCGTCCAGCACGGCCATCGCCGGGTCGCTGGGCGGCAGCATGCCGAAGCGCTCGATCGCCGCCAGCTCGAACATCTGGCGCACGTCGGCCAGCTCCATGGCGAACGAGCGGTCGAAGGCGCACAGGCGCCAGCCGCCGTTCGGCTTCTTTTCGATCAGGCCGTAGCGCGAGAACTCGATCATGAATTCGCGCACGCTGATCGTGCTGACCTCGGCCGCGCGCGCCAGTTCCGCCTCGGAGAACTCCGCGCCCGGCGGCAGGTCGCTGTGGTAGATGCGTTCCATCAGCACCTGCCGCACCCGGTCCGGTCCGGTCTGTAAATCGGCAATGTCGAAGTAATCCTTGCGCGCCGGCTTGCGCAGCAGGCGCCGTTCCTTCAGATCGCTGATCAGGCCCTGCGCATGCAGATACGTCAGCGCACTGCGGATCGCCGTGCGGCTGCCGCCCACCAGCGCGACCATCTGGTGTTCCGTGGGCAGCGTGTCCCCGATCGCCACCTCGGTGGCGATGTGCTTGAGCAGCAGGTTGGCGCTGCGCTTGAAGATGGTAGGAGGTCGGGCCATGAGGTTGGGAACACGCCGGATTGGCGATCATATATAAAGGACAATCATACATTCTACCGTACCTCCAGCGCCACCAGGCCAAGGGCATCGCGCAGACGCGCTTGCGCAATGCCTAGACCGAGTTCGCCGGCCAGCTCCACCACCGGCAGCAGGCGCCGGCGCTTCTTTTCCTCGTGGTTCTGGGCGATGTCGGCGAGCCGGTGGGCCAGATAGGGATTGTTGAAACGGTCCCTGACCTGCTCCACGTAGGCGCGGCTTTCGGCCTCCTCGCCCAGCGCCTTGAACACCGGCAGCACCTCCTCCTCCCACAGCGCCTCCAGCCCCGCGCGCAGGCCATGGTCGGCCATCGCCTGCAGCACCGTCTCGCCGGCCGGCCGCGCGCCGCGCAGCCATTGCTCGGCCAGGAAACTGTGGCCGAGGTTGAGCAGGAACAGCTTGCGCCGCTCATACGGCTCCAGCCTCCTGGTCACCACGATAGCCGGATGCGTGCATGGCAGCTCCATGTCCGGCTGGGCTTCGACCACCCACAGGGCATAGGGTTCGGCCACCGCGCCGGCCGGCTCGATCGGCTCGGACACGATGCGGTCGACCAGGGAATTGATCCAGATGCAGCGGCTTTGCAACCAGTCGACGAAGGCCTGCTCCAGCGCCCAGTCGCGCGCCAGCCGCAGCACCACCTCGCGCAGCGCGCTGCCGTTGTTGGCGACCAGCTCGCACGGGAACAGGGTGATGGGCGCCCCGCCCTGGCGGTAGCGCGCGTGCAGCAGCACCAGCAGCTTGGCCGGAAAAGCGCGCGGCGCGGTATCGGCGGACAGCAGGCCGGGGTGGTCGTGCTCCGACAGGTCGTAGCCGCGGTCGCCGGTGTTGGACACGATGACGCGCGCCTCGCCGGCGGCATGGCGGCGGATCTCGGCCCAATCGCGCTCGGCGTGCAGGCCGCGCCGGACCGAGGTGACGCGCAGCTCGTCGTCGATCACGGCGCCGTCGCGCAGCCCGCGGATGCGCACCGGATAGCCGTGGCCGCGGTTGAAGGCGGCCAGCCGCTGTTCGCTCTGGGCGCTGCCGGTGCTCTGCACCACCGTGATCGGCCCCAGCGCCGCGCCATTGGTCATCGCCTCGCTGACAAACAGGTCGACGTGCGCCTGCAGAAAGCGGCTGGTGCCAAATTGCAGAATCGGATTCAATCAGACCTCGACGATGGCTTTGATCACGCCGGCGGAGGGTTCCATCCATTGCGGCAGCACGTCGATGAAATCGTCGAGCGTGGCGCGATGGGTGTTCATCAGGCGGGTCGGCACCAGGCCGGCCTTCATGGCCGCCAGCACCTCGCGGAAATCGTCCGCGGTCGCGTTGCGGCTGCCGAGCAGGGTCGTCTCGCGCTTGTGGAATTCCGGATCGGCGAACGAGATCCGGTCCGGCACGATCGACACCAGCACATAGGAGCCGCCATGGGCCACGAACTCCAGGCCGCGCTCCATGGCCTTGATGTTGCCGGTCGCGTCGAACACGACGTCGAAGAAATCGCCGCCGGACAGCTCCTGCAGCGCGGCCTTGTCGCCCTCGCCGACCGCCACCACGTGCTCGACACCCAGCGCGTCCTTGCAGAAGGCCAGCCGGTCGGCGCGCGAATCGAGCACCGCGACATTGGCACCCTTGAGGGATGCGAACAAGGCCACCGCGACGCCGATCGGTCCCGCCCCCACCACCAGCACGCGCTGTCCGGCTTCCACCGAACCGCGCCGCACCGCGTGCGCGCCGATGGCCAGGAATTCGAGCATCGCGGCGTCATCGAGCGAAATGCCGTCGGTCTTGAACAGGAATTGCGCCGGCACGGTCAGATATTCAGCCATGCCGCCATCGCGGTGCACGCCCAGCACCTGGATCCGGCTGCAGCAGTTGGTCTTGCCCTTGCGGCAGGCCACGCAGCTGCCGCACGACAGGTAGGGCATGGCGTAGACCTGGTCGCCTGGCGCCAGTTCCGAGCCTGGCGGCGCGGTCACGACCTCGCCGGACAGCTCATGCCCCATCACGCGCGGATAGCTCAGGAACGGCTGGGTGCCGCGGAAGATGTGCATGTCGGTGCCGCATACGCCGATGCGCCGTACGCGCATCAGCACCTCGCCCTCGGCGGCAACGGGAATCGGACCGTGCACCATGCGCAACTGGCCGGGTGCTTCGCACACTATGCTTTTCATCATGAAATTTTCCATTTAATACTATTTTTTGTGACGGCCAGTGTATGGTATATGTTTTGAACATTCAATAATTTTGCGTTCATTAAATCACCAAGTGGCGCAATGAATTTGCTTACTTCCGGCCTCAGGCCGCCTCCGCCTCGCCAAGCGCGCGGCTGCGGTAGGCGCGCGGCGTGCCACCCAGTTCGCGCTTGAACACCAGATGCATGTATTGGGCAGAACTAAATCCGCAGCCCTGGGCCACGTCGGCCATGCTGGCACCTCCGCTTTCCAGGCCCATCTTGGCTGCTTCGAGCTTGAAGCGCAGAATCGCATCGTGCACGCTGCACCCCAGCTCCTGCCGGAAGTAAGTCTCCAGCGAGGAGCGCGACACGCCCACGTAGGCGGCCACCTGCTGGCCCCTGATGCCCTGGCAGGCATATTGACGGATGAAATGGCAGGCCAGCACCACCTGCGGGTGGTTGACCGCCTGGTGCCGGCTCGATGCCTGCGCGTTGACGCCGGCGGGCGGCACCAGCAGGCGAAGCTCGGCCGGCGGTACGCCGTGCAGCATCCCGTCCATCAGCCGGGCGGCGGCGGCGCCGATCTGCTCCCCGCCCTGGATCACCGAGCTGAGCGGGATGCGCCCCAGCGCCCGCACCAGCGGGTCGTTGTCGATGCCAACCAGCGCCACCTGTTCCGGCACCGCGATCCCGGCGATGGCGCAGGCCTGCAGCAGCTGGCGCGCGCGCGCGTCCGTGACGGCGATGATGCCGATCGGCTTGGGCAGGCTGTGCAGCCAGCAGATCAGGCTCCGTACCGACTCGTTCCAGGCCGCCACGCTGGTGTCGCCCCCGCGGAAGATCTCGACCTCCATCCGGTCGCGCTCCATCAGGTCGTGGAAAGCGTTTTCGCGCTCTAGCGCCCAGCGGTGCTCGCCGGTCGCGGGTTGGCTGAACATGGCGAACCGGCGCAGGCCTGCCTCGGCCAGATGCTGGTGCGCCAGCTTGACGATGGCCGCGTTGTCGGTCGCGACATACGGCACGTCGCACGGATACTCGGCTTCGCTGGCATAGGAGCCGCCTACGGCCACCACCGGCACGCTGCTGCGCGACAGAACAGCCGCCACCGCGGGGTCGTCGAAGTCGGCGATGATACCGTCGCCCTGCCAGTGCTCGAAGCCGGCCAGGCGCAGGCGAAAATCCTCTTCCAGAAACAGGTCCCAGGCCACATCGGCATCACGCAGGTAGGAAGCGATGCCAGCCACGACGTCGCGGTCGAAGGCTTTGTTGGCGTTGAACAGCAAGGCAATCCGGGGCGCTTTCATCGCTGACCTCCTCTGAGTGGCAGGTGACGCGAACTGCTGGCCCACGGCGCGCGGCATGGCTTGAGTGTCATTGGATTGTCTCCCCATAGACGTATGTTTTTATATTGAGCGGTATTTAACCGCTGTTTAATATATATAGAATACAAGCAAAACGCAAGCCGTGTTGCACGCACCAGTTTGTTGTTTTTTTTGACGCCGGGGACAATTTTGACTTGGATCAAACAATTCTCAGGCATGAATCCGTAGGATGAACCTTGTCACCATGTCTCTGGAGAAACGCATGAAATCATTCCTTGCCCTGCCGCTCACACTGGCACTGATCGCGCCCAGCCAGGCGTTCTCGACCGAACCGCCCCGGCATGAGGAGCATCATCCGGCTGTCTCCGCACCCGCCAATACACCCGTTGACACGGCGAAGATGGATGCGCAGATGCGAGCCATGCGCGACATGCACGAAAAGATGATGAGTGCCAAGACCCCGGAAGAGCGCAAGGCATTGATGGCTGAACACATGAAAGCCATGCGGGAAGGTATGTCGATGATGGATGGTATGACGGGCGCGGGCTCCGCCAGAGCAAAAACCATGTCGCCCCAGGCGATGCAGAAGCAGATGGACATGATGAAGATGATGATGCAAATGATGATGGACCGAATGGATGCCACCCCGCCACCAGGCAAGTAATCCTATCGCCGGCTCAATCCAGTCCCGGAGCGCCGCCCGAGCCGCGGAACGAAGGCGGGAGTGCGATCGCGGTAGCGTCGGTACTCCTCGCCGAATTCCCCCAGTGCCCACACTTCCTCGATATGCGCCAGCCGGGCGTACACATATACCAAAAGGGCCCGAAATGGGGAATGTTCCATGATGAGGCTCCCGAAGTGCATCATCTGAGCCGCAAGGCGTTGCTGATCACCGAAGCGGAACTGAGGCTCATCGCCAATGCGGCGATGAGCGGCGAGAGCAGCCATCCCGTCAGCGGATAGAGCACGCCGGCCGCGATCGGAATGCCAAGCGCGTTGTAGACCAGCGCGAACAGCAGGTTCTGCTTCATGTTGGCGACAGTGCCCACCGAGATCAGGCGCGCCGTCGCGATCCCGCGCAAATCTCCTTTGACCAGCGTCACTTGCGCGCTGTTCATCGCCACGTCGGTTCCGGTGCCCATCGCGATGCCGACGTCGGCCCGCGCCAGGGCGGGCGCGTCGTTGATGCCGTCGCCAGCCATCGCCACGACACGTCCCTCGCGCTGCAGCTTTTCGACCAGCACCAGCTTGTCGGCCGGCTTGACCTCGCCGTGCACCTCGTCGATGCCGAGGCGCTTGCCGACGGCGATGGCCGTCGTGACGCCGTCGCCGGTGGCCATGACCACCCGTATTCCCGCCGCGGCAAGTGTGTCGAGCGCCTCGCGCGTGCTGGCCTTGATCGGGTCCGACACGGCCAGCAGCCCGGCCAGACGGCCATCTACCGCCAGGTGCATCACGCTCGCGCCCTCCAGGCGCAGCGCCTCGGCGGCCTGCTTCATGGGCGCCACATCCACGCCGATCTGAGTCATCAAGGTGGTATTGCCGAGCGCGAGCTGCCGGCCGTTGACGCTGCCGCGCACGCCGATGCCGCTGCTTGACTCGAACGCATCGGGTTTGTCGAGCGCCAGCTCGCGCTCGCGCGCGGCGCGCACGATGGCGTCGGCCAGCGGATGCTCGCTGCCCTGGTCGAGGCTGGCGGCCAGGCGTAAAACCTCGTCCTCGGCAAAGCCGGCGGCGGCGATGGCGCGCTCGAAGGCGGGCTTGCCTTCGGTCAGCGTACCGGTCTTGTCGACGATGACCGTGTCGACCTCGCGCAATTTCTCGATCGCGGCGGCGTCGCGAAACAGCACGCCATGGGTGGCCGCCTTGCCGGTGGCGACCATGATCGACATCGGCGTCGCCAGGCCGAGCGCGCACGGACAGGCGATGATCAGCACGGCCACCGCATTGATGAGTCCATAGACCCAGCTCGGCTGCGGGCCGAACAGCCCCCACGCAAGGAAGGTCAGCACCGCGATCGCGACCACGCCGCTGACGAAATATCCCGCGACCACGTCCGCCATGCGCTGCATCGGTGCCTTGGAGCGCTGGGCATTGGCAACCATCTGCACGATCTGGGCCAGCACGGTTTGCGATCCGACCTTCTCGGAACGCATCACCAGAGCCCCGCTGGCATTCAGCGTAGCGCCGATCACCTTGTCTCCCGTGCGCTTGGTGACGGGGATAGGCTCGCCCGTCAGCATCGACTCGTCGACGGCGCTGCTGCCCTCCAGCACAACGCCATCGACCGGCACCTTTTCGCCGGGACGAACCCGCAGCATGTCGCCGACGTGGACATGGGCGAGCGGCACGTCCTCCTCGCTGCCGTCGGCATTGATACGGCGCGCGGTTTTCGGCGCCAGCCCCAGCAGCGACTTGATGGCGGCCGAGGTTTTCGAACGCGCCTTCAGTTCGAGCATCTGCCCGAGCAAGGTCAGCGAGATAATGACCGCCGCCGCTTCGTAATACACGCCGATGCGCCCCATCGACACGAACGTCGGGGGGAACACCTGTGGCACGAGCGTCGCCACCACGCTGTAGACAAAGGCGGCGCCGGTGCCGAGCCCGATCAGGGTCCACATGTTCGGGCTGCGGTTGCGCACCGATTGGGCTCCACGGACGAAAAATGGCCATCCCGCCCACAGGACGATGGGGATCGCGAGTATCAATTCCACCCAGGTCTGGGTGCGGATCTCCATCAGCTCCAGCCGGTGCCCGAACATCGCCAGCGTGGTCACCACGACCGTCAGCGGCAAGGTCCACCAGAACCGGCGGGTGAAATCCCGAAGTTCCGGATTGTCGTCGTCTGCCAGATCGGGAATCACCGGCTCCAGGCTCATGCCGCATTTCGGACAGTTGCCCGGATGGTCGAGCCGGATTTCCGGATGCATCGGACAGGTGTAGACCAGGTCTTTCGATATTGATTCCCGAAGCATTTCAAATCCCATCTTGAGGTCCTGAATTGGCCATGTTGTCAATCACTGTAGTCGGATATGCATCCTCAAAACCTTGATATACATCAAATTACCGGGGATTCGCCGTCCATACTTTCGGCAGTTGGTGGGAAGTGCAAGTTTCGAACTGGAGCGCGACCTGGCCGGCAGTTATGCCGACGTGATGATGCCATTCAGCTTACGGACGGCTTCCGGCGGCAGTATCAGATCGGCAGCGGCGGCATTTTGACGCAGATGGGCAACGGATGAGGTGCCGGGAATCAGCAGGATATTCTGCGAACGTTGCAGTAGCCAGGCCAGCGCTGTCTGCATGGGCGTGGCGGCCAGCTGCGCGGCGACATCCGACAGGATAGCCGATTGCAGCGGCGAGAAGCCACCAAGCGGGAAGAACGGCACGTAGGCGATACCGTCTTTTGCCAGCTCGTCGATCAGTGCGTCGTCGTGGCGGTGGACCAGGTTGTATTGATTCTGCACACAAACAATGGGGGCGATGCTGCGCGCCTGCTTCACTTGCTGCGCGGTCGCATTGCTCACGCCAATATGGCGTATCAGGCCGCGGTGCTGCAGTTCCGCCAGTGCGGTGATGTGGGCTTCAATGTCGCCTTCCGCCGGCCCCATGACGTCAAACATGAGACGCATGTTCACCACATCCAGTCGTTCCAGGCCGAGGTTGCGCAGGTTGTCATGCACTGCTGCCTCCAGCGCCTTCGGTGATTGGGCCGGCAGCCAGGAAGCGTCCGCGCCGCGCGAGGCGCCGATCTTGGTGACGATCACCAGATCGTCCGCGTACGGATGCAGCGCTTCGCGGATCAGCTGGTTGGTGACATGGGGGCCGTAAAAATCACTGGTGTCGATGTGATTGATGCCCAGCGCAGCAAGCTCCCGCAGCACTGCCAGCGCTTCCTCGCGGTTCTTGGGCGGGCCGAAGACGTGCGGACCCGAAAGCTGCATGGCGCCATAGCCCATGCGGTTGACAGCCAGATCGCCAAGTTGGAAGGTGTTCAAAATATGCTCCTGAAGGATGGGTTGACGAACACAGTCTAGGCGCGAAAACTTTGTGCGACAATACCTCGCAATGGCACAACTTGTGCCGAATACAGGACAATGACCGATGGCTGATCTGCAGGATATCGGCGCCTTCGTCGCGGTCGCCAAACACGGCGGCTTTCGCGGCGCCGCGCGCATGACGGGCAATAGCGCGTCACAACTGAGCGAAGCGGTGCGACGGCTTGAGGCCGGCCTTGGTGTGCGCCTGCTGAACCGCACCACCCGCAGCGTGGCCACCACCGACGCCGGCCAGCGCTTGTTGGAGCAACTGATGCCGGCGCTGGGCGCGGTCGAATCCGCGCTGGATGTGGTGAACGGTTTTCGCGACCGTCCGGCTGGCAGACTGCGGCTCAACGTGCCGCTCAGCGTATCGAAACTGATCCTGCCGCGCATCATTCCGCCGTTTATCGCCGCGTATCCGGACATCTGCCTGGAGATCATCGTCGATGACAGCTTTGTCGATCTGCAGCGCTCCGGCTGCGATGCCGGCGTCCGCTACGAAGAACACATGGAGCTGGATATGGTGGCGATTCCGATTGGACCGCGCCGGCAACGTTTTGCGCTGGCAGCGTCGCCTGGCTATCTGCTAAAACACGGCCTGCCCAAGCGGCCGGAAGACCTGCTGAGACATACCTGCCTGCGCGGGCGCTTCTCCAGCGGTGCCATGCCGGATTGGGAATTCGAGCACAAGGGCAAGAAAGTCGTCATCAAACCGGTCGGTCCGCTGATCGTCAACCTGGGTGCCGGCGCCGACTTGAAGGTGGATGCGGCGCTGGCCGGCAGCGGCCTGGTGTACCTGTTTGAAGACTGGCTGAAGCCCTACATGGAACGCGGTGAACTGGAGCCGGTGCTGGAGCGCTGGTGGCCAGCCTTTAACGGTCCCTCGCTGTACTATCCAGGCCGGCGCTATCTGCCGGCGCCGCTGCGCGCATTTGCGGATTTTATTCCGACCATGCGCTGGTAGCGCCAAAAACAACAAAGGCCTACATCCAAATGATGCAAGCCTTTGATTTCAAACGAATTCTTGGTGGAAAGTGCAAGTTTCGAACTTGCGACCCCTGCAGTGTGAAGGCCCAAATACGAGACAGCGGGAGCCTTCCAAAGCCCGTATTCATAGGCAACACCCGCGTTAGATGGCTCCCGCCAGCTCTCGAAAAATCCCGCAGGACTCCGTACTCAGCCTCCAAATTTTTGTTGGCAAGGCCTTGATTAGCTACATGGGTCAGGATATCGAGTAGTGCTATGTTAAAGCTTTACGCTTCAGGGTCGCATCATGAGTGAGAGAAACGACACAGTTTCAAGCCGGAATTGCTTGAAGCTACAGCGCGAAATCAGGGTTCACGGAGCCAAGCGATGAGCACGCCGCCCCCGCCGCTGGCGCGCATCGAAAACCGCATCCTGCTCATTCGCGGCCAGAAGGTTATGATCGACACCGACTTGGCCGAGCTGTATGGCGTGCCAACCAAACGACTCAACGAACAGGTCAAGCGCAACCAGGAGCGATTTCCGGCCGACTTCCTGTTTCAGCTCACCGCCGCTGAAAAACAGGAGGTGGTCGCAAACTGCGACCACCTCGCCAAGCTGAAATTCTCGAAGACGCTGCCGTATGCCTTCACCGAACACGGCGCCATCCAGGCCGCCAACGTGCTTGCCTCGCCGCAGGCCATCGAGATGGGAGTGTATGTGGTGCGGGCCTTCGTGCGCCTGCGCGAACTGGTGGTATCGAACAAGGAACTGGCGCTGCGCCTGGATGAACTCGAGAGCAAGACCGACCTGATGTCGCTCAAGCAGGAAACCTTCGAACACAGCACGCACGCTCAACTCAAGCAGATCATCGACGCGCTGCGCGAACTGATGACGCCACCAGCGACGGCACCCAAGCACCCCATCGGCTTCGTCACACCCAACGATCCACCGAACAAGCCGAAATAGGCTAAGGGGCGGGCGGAGCCAGTGCCCTTCATAAATCCGACGCGTAGGCGCTGACGATAGTCGCTTGGGAATACGACCGAACAATCTATTGGATAGCGCAAACATTGCCGAAGAATACAAACAGGAAAAATTATCCGTGCTTTCATGCCAGCAAGAAAAAAGGCCCGCGTCAAATTGACGCAGGCCTTTGATTTTCTTACTAAATTCTGGTGGGAAGTGCAAGTTTCGAACTTGCGACCCCTGCAGTGTGAATGCAGTGCTCTACCCCTGAGCTAACCTCCCGAAGCGGGGCGAATTATCGCACACAACCTCCCGCCATGGGAAGGGCCCGCGCGAAAATTGTCAGGCGGCAGCCTGTGGCGCCACCGTCGCGGTCCAGATGCACTGGCCTTTGACCGCCTTGTCCAGCCCGGCGAGCGTGGCGGCATGCGCCTCCAGCTCCTCGTCCGAGGCCGGCAGGAAGATGATGTCGGCCATCGGCACCGGCTCCAGCAGCGCGCCGCCGACCACCACCTCCTCTTCCGCATCCATGCCCAGGCTGTTCTGCCCGCGCGTCATCGACAGGTAGACGTCGGCCAGCAGCTCGGCATCGAGCAGCGCGCCGTGCAGCTTGCGGTGCGAGTTCGACACGCCGTAGCGGTCGCACAGCGCGTCCAGCGAGTTGCGCTTGCCGGGATGGAGTTCCTTGGCGTGCACCAGCGTGTCGATCACGCCGCCGATGTGGCTGGAAAAGTCCGGCAGGTTCAGCAGCTTGAATTCGTGGTTCAGGAAGCCCAGGTCGAACGGCGCGTTGTGGATGATGACCTCGGCGCCCTGAATATAGGTGCGCAGCTGTTCGACGATCTCGTGGAATTTCGGCTTGTCGCTCAGGAACTCGGTGGTCAGGCCGTGGACGTTGAGCGCGCCCTCTTCCGAGTCGCGTTCCGGATTGATGTAGACGTGGAAGTTATTCCCCGTCAGCATGCGGTTGTTCAGCTCGACGCAGCCGATCTCAATGATGCGGTTGCCCAGCTTGGGGTTGATACCGGTGGTTTCGGTATCGAGTACGATTTGGCGCATAGTGTTCTGTGATGAGTCTGATCGTGGAGTATAACAGGCGATACCGGTCACCGGCCCCGGGCCAGCTCGACGCCGCGATTGGCCAGCATGTCGGCGCGCTCGTTGCCGGGATGGCCGTTGTGGCCGCGCACCCAGCGCCATTCGACGGTGTGCATCGCCTGCGCGGCGTCCAGCGCCCGCCACAGGTCTTCGTTCTTGACCGGCTCCTTGGCCGCCGTCTTCCAGCCGCGCGCCTTCCAGCCGTGGATCCACTCGCTGATGCCCTTTTGTACATACTGGCTGTCGGTGTGCAGCGTGACCATGCACGGACGCTTGAGCGCGTTGAGCGCCTCGATCACCGCCTGCAATTCCATGCGGTTGTTGGTGGTGTCGCGGGCGCCGCCGCAAATCTCTTTTTCAGCGCCCTCGGCCACCAGGAACGCGCCCCAGCCGCCGAGTCCGGGATTGCCCTTGCAGGCGCCGTCCGTAAAAATTTCTACCTTATCCATCCTGCTGTTCCCGCCTTTTATTTGTTGCCGGCACGACCGCGGGGGCCGATGCCGTTTTTTTGGTCCAAGCCGGACCGATCAGATGCATGCCCTTCACGCGCTTGATCGCCTGCACTATGTAGACGCCGCCGAAATACGGCCACCAGCGCGGTCCGGCATTATCCATGAAGGCGTAGCGGTGCAGCCACTTTTCTGTGCGGCAGGCCGGCGCGTAGCAGCCGAAATGACTCTGGCTGGCGCCCATGTTCAATAATTTTAACCAGTCTTTCATGCGCGGCATAGAGATCAGCTCCTCGGTGCGCGGCAGGAACGAGGTGCCGCCGACGCGCCGCAGCACGTGGCGCGCGCCCCACAGGCTGGCCGGGTTGAAGCCGCAGATGATGAGCTGCCCTTCCGGAATCAGCACGCGCTCGACTTCGCGCAACACCTGATGCGGATCAGTGGAGAATTCCAGCACGTGCGGCAGCACCACCAGGTCGACCGATTGCGAGGCGAACGGCAGCTCGGTGTAGTCCAGCGTCAGCGTCACCGGACGCAGACCCTCGTTTTCCGCGGCGCGCACCTTGCGGTCGGCCAGCAGCTTGTACGGCATGCGGCTGGCGGCCAGCGCATCGATTTGAGGCATGCCGATCTGCACCGCGTTGTATCCAAAGATATCGGCTGTTAAATTATCGAGACAGCTTTGTTCCCACGCACGCAAGTAGACGCCGGCGGGCGTTTGCAGCCAGCCTTCCAGCGCTATAATGGATTTCTCAGATCCTGCCTTGTCCATGCCTAGCCTTTTGCGATCCAATGACCAACTCTTCTACTCAAACTCTCAGTGTTCTTACTGTTCCTGCGTTCCACGACAATTACCTGTGGCTGATACATGATGGTGTCCACGCCGCAGCGGTCGACCCCGGTGATGCCAAGCCTATCCTGGCGGCCCTCAAGGCCAACGGACTCAAGCTCACCGCCATTCTACTCACCCATCACCATGCTGACCATATTGGCGGCGTTCCTGAATTATTACAGCATTATCAGGTTCCCGTTTTCGGCCCGCGCAACGAGAGCATCGCCTCCGTCACGCTGCCGGTCGGCGAAGGCAAACTGATCGACGTGCCCGGCCTGGCGCTGAAGCTGTCGGTGCTCGACGTCCCCGGCCATACGATGGGCCACATCGCCTACCTGCGCGAACGCGCCGACGGTGAGCCGATCTGGCTGTTCTGCGGCGATACGCTGTTCGCCGGCGGCTGCGGACGCCTGTTCGAGGGCACGCCGGCACAGATGATCAGTTCGCTCGGCAAACTGGCCGCGCTGCCGGATGATACCAAGGTATTCTGCGCCCACGAATATACGCTGTCCAATCTGCGCTTCGCGCGCGTGGTGGAGCCCGATAACGTGGCGCTGCAGGAGCGCGTCAAGGTGGAGACCGACAAGCGCGAGCACAACCTGCCCACGGTGCCGAGTACGATAGGTGTGGAAAAAGCCACCAATCCATTCCTGCGCTACCGCGAGCCGGCGATTGCCGAACAATTGGTCAAGGCCGGCAAGCTCGATCGCATCGATACGCCGCTGGCGACCTTCACCGCGCTGCGCTTGTGGAAAAATGACTTCTGATTGAAAAACGGCCCATCGTGAATGATGGGCCGTTGTGTTGCCTTTAGATTTCTTCGTACAGAGGCAAGGTCAGGAACTCCGCGAACGATGCCGAGGTCGACATCTCCTCGAAGATCTGGCCGGCGCGCACGTAGGTCGGGCCGTCGCCGCCCGGCGCGTCGCGCTGCACTTTCGCCAGTTCTTCAGGAATCATCGCGCGCACCATGTCGGCGGTGACCTTGCGGCCATCTTCCAGCACGCCCTTGTCCGAACGGATCCACTGCCACACTTGCGAGCGGCTGATTTCCGCCGTGGCCGCATCTTCCATCAGGTTGTGGATAGGCACGCAACCGTTGCCGGCCAGCCAGCTGCCCAGGTAGTGGATGCCGACGTTGATGTTGTAGCGCAGGCCCGCTTCGGTGATCGGCGCTTCCGGCTTGAAGTCCATCAGCTGCGCGGCCGTCACTTCAACGTCGGGACGCTGCTTGTCGATCTGGTTGGGCTTGTCGCCCAGCACCTTGGTGAACTCGGTCATCGCCAGTTCCACCAGGCCAGGGTGGGCCACCCAGCCGCCGTCGTAGCCGTCGGTCGCATCGCGCGCCTTGTCGGTGCGCACGCCACCCATCGCGATATCGTTCTTCTCCGGATCGTTCTTGATCGGAATCAGCGCGGCCATGCCGCCGATCGCCGGCGCGTTGCGCTTGTGGCAGGTCTTCAGCAGCAGCAAGGCGTAGGCGCGCATGAACGGCGCGGTCATCGTGACCTTGGCGCGGTCGGCCAGGCAGAAATCCTTGTCCAGCTTGAACTTCTTGATGCACGAGAAGATGTAGTCCCAACGGCCGGCGTTCAGGCCCGAGCTGTGCTCGCGCAGTTCGTACAGGATCTCGTCCATCTCGAACGCGGCCAGGATGGTTTCGATCAGCACGGTGGCCTTGATCGTGCCCTGCGGCAGGCCCAGCTCGTTTTGCGTCATCACGAAGACGTCGTTCCACAGGCGCGCTTCCTGGTGCGACTCCATCTTCGGCAGGTAGAAGTATGGGCCGGCGCCGCGCGCCAGTTGTTCCTTGGCGTTGTGGAACATGAACAGCGCGAAGTCGAAGATGCCGCCCGAGATGCGCTTGCCGTCGACCAGCACGTGCTTTTCATCCAGGTGCCAGCCGCGCGGACGCACGACCAGCGTGGCGATCTTGTCGTTCAGCTTGTAGGACTTGCCGTTCTGTTCCAGCGAAATGGTGCGGCGCACGGCGTCGAACATATTGATCTGGCCGGTGATCTGGTTGTCCCAGTTCGGCGTGTTCGAATCTTCGAAGTCGGTCATGTAGCTGTCGGCGCCCGAGTTGAAGGCGTTGATGACCATCTTGCGCTCGACCGGGCCGGTGATTTCCACGCGGCGGCATTCCAGCGCCTTCGGAATCGGCGCGATCTTCCAGTCGCCGGCGCGGATGTGCGCGGTTTCCGGCAGGAAGTCGGGACGCTCGCCGGCGTCCAGGCGCTTGGCGCGCTCGACGCGCACGGCCAGCAATTGTTGACGGCGCGCTTCAAACTCGCGGGTCAGCTTGACCACCAGCGACAATGCCTCGGTGGTCAGGATGTTTTCGTAGCCAGGCTTGATCTCGCCTGTGATTTCCATGCCTGCCGGCAGAGTGATGGTGGACTGCGTCATGAGGTATCTCCGAAAAAAATATTAACTGCCAGATCATTAACTACCAGATCAAATTATAAGCACTGCCCATCATGTTGCACGCCGAATCTTTTAGTGTGACGACTCGGTTACGCCTTGATATGTTTTACAGTATATTCACTAATAAGTTATGCAAACGAGACTAAAAATCACATCATCTATGCGTTTTTATCACAAATAACGGGTCAGGCACCACATGGGTCAGTTCAGACAGATATCCACCTTCGTCGAGGTCGTTTCAAAAGGCAGCCTGTCGGCGGCCGCCAGGGCCGAAGGCATCGCGCCGGCCATGATAGGCCGGCGGCTGGACGCGCTGGAGAGCCGCCTGGGCGTCAAGCTGCTGCAACGCACCACGCGCAAGCTGGCGCTGACCAACGAGGGCGCGGCCTTCCTGGAGGATTGCCAGCGCATCCTGGCGGAACTGGAGGAAGCGGAAACCGCCGTGGCCGAACGTAGCGCGCACGCGACAGGTCACCTGATGATTTCCGCGCCGGCCGGCTTCGGCCGCCAGCACGTGGCGCCGCTGATCCCGTCTTTCCTGTCCGAGCACCGCGACGTCAGCGTCACGCTGAACATGAGCGACCGCGTGGTGGACATCGTCGGCGAAGGCATCGACGTGGCGATCCGCATCGCCAGCCTGTCCGATTCCAACCTGGTCAGCGTCAAGCTGGCCGACAACGAACGGGTGGTGGTGGCGGCGCCCTCCTACCTCAAGCGCCACGGCGAGCCGAAAACCCTGGCCGACCTGGCCAAGCACAACTGCCTGGCGATCAGCAGCGAAGGCAGCCAGCGCGGCTGGACCTTCCGCGAGAACGGCAAGAACCTGGTGCTGAAGGTCAACGGCAACATGGCCAGCAACGACGGCCAGGTGCTGCACGACTGGGCGCTGGCCGGCAAGGGCCTGGCGTGGCGTTCGATGTGGGAAGTGGGCAACGAGATCGAGGCGGGCAAGCTGCAGACCGTGCTCAACGAACACTCGGCGCCGGGCAACGATATTTACGCGGTGTTTGCGCAGCGCCGGCATTTGCCGCTGCGGATACGCGCTTTTGTGGATTTCCTGCGGCACACTTATGCGCAGCCGGACTATTGGCGCAAGACGGGGAAATGAGCGAAGGGAAACAATTACAAAAACGCAGGCGAAAAAAAATCCTCGGATACCGAGGATTTCTTATTTCGTTTGATTCAGCGTATTACAGTGGCTGAATGTTCGAAGCTTGCTTGCCCTTAGGACCAGCGGTCACTTCAAAAGAAACGCGTTGGTTCTCTTGCAGCGACTTGAAGCCTGCGGACTGAATCGCCGAGAAGTGAGCGAACAGATCTTCGCCGCCTTCGTCAGGGGTGATAAAGCCGAAGCCCTTCGAATCATTGAACCATTTTACGATACCAGTTGCCATTACAATTCCTATTTCAGTTAAGTTGGGCTTGCGCCCGTGATATCGTTTGAGGCAAGAAAGAAATGACAGACAAACTGCACTACTCTTGAATCTAAACGATCCCGCATTATACCCATTTACGAGAGAAAAGCACGTCTTCGCGAAAATAAATGCAAAGACAGGCTTTTTTTGGTAGAAAACCTTGGCTACAGATGACTTTCTGTAGCTTAAGACTCCCCGTCAAGCCTCTCGTCGGTCAGGGTGTGAATGTCACTATAGACAACTAAATGATAGCGGGTTTGAGCTGGATCAAGCGCACGCCTTACTCGTAAGTCGTGGAACGCGGATCTTTGGCGGCCCAGCGCAGGAATTGCTCTACTTCCGGTATCACGGCCGGCCATCCGGAATGCTCGGATAAAACAACACGCAGCATCTGCTCGATGCGCCGCGCCTGCTGCCCCAGCATGCCGAAACCGAAGGTGCCGGCCGATCCCGCCACGCCGTGCAGCAGCTCATGCAGCCGATGCAGCGCGGCATCCGGCGGCAGGTCGCCGCCGGCCCTGCATTCGGCGAAGGCCTGGCCGATCTTTTCCATCGTCGCAGGGACGGTGGCGGCGAACTTGTCGTTGAGCGCCGCCAGGCGGGCGCGGAATTCCGGATCGGCAGGCGTGGCCATGGCGGTTACTTGGTGCCGAAGATGCGGTCGCCGGCATCGCCCAGGCCAGGCACGATGTAGGCATGGTCGTTCAGGTGCGAATCCAGCGAGGCACAGTAGATCTTCACGCCCGGATGCGATTTCTGGAACACTTCGATGCCTTCCGGCGCCGCCACCAGGGCCAGGAAGATGATCTGATCGTCGATGACGCCGCGCTTTTTCAGCACGTCCACCGCGTGCACGGCCGAATTGCCGGTCGCCACCATCGGATCGCACAGGATGAAGGTGCGTTCAACCGTGTCCGGCAGGCGCACCAGGTATTCCACCGGCTGGTGGGTTTCCGGATCGCGGAACACGCCGATATGGCCGACGCGGGCCGACGGCACCAGGTCCAGCAGGCCGTCGCTCATGCCGATGCCGGCGCGCAGGATGGGAACGATGGCCAGTTTGCGGCCGGCGATGACCGGCGCGTCGATGGTCATCAGCGGAGTTTCGATGGTGCGGGTGGTCAGCGGCAGGTCGCGGGTGATCTCGTAACCCATCAGCAGCGTGATTTCCTTGAGCAGGTCGCGGAACGTGCGGGTCGACGTATCCTTGGCGCGCATGTGACTCAATTTGTGTTGAATCAGCGGGTGGTCTGTGATGAACAGGTTGGGAAAGCGCGGATCTTGTTTCATTGTTTGCTCTTTTTGGACGGTATGTGCTTTTTATTATACTAGGCCTCCGGGCCTAAAAACATGGCGACGGCCTCCGCCGCTATCTGGTCCAGGTCCGATCCCTGCCCCGGTTTGTACCACAGCACGCTGTAGTTGATGGCGCCCATCAACAGCAGCCGGGCGACGGCGCTGTCGCTGCGCAGCAGGCCGGCGCCGGACAATTCGTTGACGACGTCCTGCCACAGCTGGTCGTAGCGGTCGCGCAGCACCTGCACGCGCGCGCGCAGCTCCGGCGTCAGCCGGCGCCAGTCGTACAGCAGCACGGGGATGAAGTCGTGGCCTTCGCCGAGCACGATCTCCAGATGCGCCCGCACCAGCGCCTGGAACTTGGCGCGCGGCGGCATGCTGGCGGCGACGATTTGCTCGGCGGCCGGCAGGCCCGCCACCAAGCCCTCCTCCATCACCGCGGCCAGGATTTCCTGCTTGCTCTTGAAGTGATAAAACGGACTGCCGGAGCGCATGCCGACGGCGTCGGCGATATCGCGCGTGGTGGTGCCGTCGAAGCCGTTCTCGCGGAACAGGCGCGCGGCCACGCGCACCAGGTCGGCGCGGCGGTTGTCGACAGGGACTGTGTTCGTCATGGATACCTTGTGCTCAGTTATTCAACCCGCTTATTCGACCCGCTTATTCAACCAGCGCCCGCGCCAGGATCGCCGCGCAATCGACGCCGGACGGCAGCCGGCCGAACGCCCCGCCCGGCTCGCGCGCCAGCCGCGACGCCACAAACGCCGACGACACATACGACGGCGCATGCCGCAGCAGCAAACCGGCCTGCACCGCCAGCACCACCCGCTCGGCCAGCACCCGCGCGCCGAACTCGTCGGACTGCGGCTGGCTCAGATCGGCCAGCAGCGCTTGCGTGGTGCGCACGTAGTCGGCGTCGGACTCGCCGGCCAATGCGAGCTCTGCGGCCAATGCCTCGCGCGCGGCAGGAGTTTTGCCGAAGGCGCGCAACAAGTCAAGGCACATGACGTTGCCCGAACCCTCCCAGATCGAATTGACCGGCAGTTCGCGGTACAGCCGCGCCAGCGGGCCGTCCTCGACATAGCCGCTGCCGCCGATGACCTCCATCGCCTCGGCGCCGAAGGCCGGCCCGCGCTTGCAGATCCAGTATTTGCCGGCCGGCGTCAGGATGCGGCCCAGCAGCGCCTGCGCCGGGTCGCCGCCCTGGTCGAAGCAGCGCGCCAGCCGCATGCCGAACGCGGTGGCCGCTTCCGATTCCAGCGCCAGGTCGGCCAGCACGTTCTGCATCAGCGGCTGCTCGGACAGCGGCCGGCCGAACGCCGACCGGCCGCGCGCATGATGCAGGGCGTGCGTCAGCGCGGCGCGCATGGTGCCTGCGCTGCCCAGCACGCAATCGAGCCGGGTGTGGCTGCCCATCTCCAGGATGGTCGGGATGCCGCGCCCCGGCTTGCCGATCAGCCAGCCGTAGGCGCCGGTGAACTCGACTTCCGACGACGCGTTCGAGCGGTTGCCCAGCTTGTCCTTGAGCCGCTGCACGCGGATCTGGTTGCGGCTGCCGTCGGGCAGGTAGCGCGGCAGGAAGAAACACGACAGGCCGGCGCTGCCCCCATCGTCGGTCTGCGCCAGGATCAGGTGGGCGTCGCTCTGCGGTGCGGAAAAGAACCATTTGTGGCCGACGATGCGGTACACGTCCTCGCCCTCGTCGCCGAACAGCGCGCGCGCATCGGACGGCAGCAGCGGTTCGGCGCGGGTGGTGTTGGCGCGCACGTCGGAACCGCCCTGCTTCTCCGTCATGCCCATGCCGATGATGGCGCCGCACTTTTGCTCGACCGGCAGCGAGCGCGGATCGTATTGCGACGACAGTATCTTCGGCAGCCATTTGGCGGCGATCTTCGGCGCCAGCTTCAGCGCCGGCACCGACGCGTAGGTCATGGTGACCGGGCACTGGGAACCATTTTCCAGCTGGCCGAACAGCATGTAGCGCGCGGCCCGCGCCACCTGCGCGCCCGGCTGGCCCGACCACGGCGAGGCGGCCGCGCCGTTCTCGATCAGCAGCGTCATCAACGCATGCCAGGCCGGGTGGAATTCCACCTCGTCGATGCGCTGGCCGCCGCGGTCGAAGTTGTGCAGCTTCGGCGTGTGCAGATTGGCCAGCCGCGCCAGGTCCAGCGTCTCCGCGCGGCCCAGCTCGGCGCCCAGCGCGTGCAGCGATTCCGCGGCGGCCGCGCCGCCTTCGCGCAGCAACGCTTCCTGCAAGGCGGGATCGGCGGCATACAGATTGACGTTCTCGAACGGCGCGACCGTGTTGCTGACCTCATGCGTATCAAACGTATTCATTTCTTCTCCTTTTTCGGCAGGATGCCCATTTGCTTGGCGATGATGCCCAGCATGACCTCGTCCGCGCCGCCGGCGATGGAGGTCAGCCGGCCGTCGCGGAACAGGCGCGCCACGCGGTTGTCCCAGCTGTAGCCCATGCCGCCCCAGAACTGCATGCAGGCGTCGGGCACCAGCCGCAGCAGCCGGCCCGCCTTCAGCTTGCACATCGAGGCCAGCTCCGTCACGTCCTGCCCGCTAATATATAGCTGTCCGGCCCGGTAGGTCAGCGCGCGCAGGCTCTCCACTTCCGTCTTCAATTCCGCCAGCTTGAAATACACATGCTGATTATCCAGCAGCCGGCCGCCGAACATCGCACGATCGCGCGCCCATTCCACCGTCAGGTTGATGCAGTTCTCCAGGCTCTGCACCGCGTTGGCGGCGGCCCACAGCCGCTCCTCCTGGAATTGCAGCATCTGGTAGACGAAGCCCTGCCCCTCCTCGCCGATGGCGTGGCGTTGCGGCACGCGCACTTCGTCGAAATAGATCAGGCCCGTGTCCGACGCGTTCATGCCGATCTTGCGGATCTTCTTGCCGGTTGAAACGCCGGGCGTGTTCATCGGCACCATCACCAGCGTCTTGTTCTTGTGCGCCGGGCCGTCCGAGGTATTGACCAGCACGCACATCCAGTCCGCCTGCAGGCTGTTGGTGATCCACATCTTGCTGCCGTTGATGATGTAGTCGCCGCCATCCTTGCGCGCGTGGGTCTTGATGGCCGCCACGTCCGAGCCGGCATGCGCCTCCGACACGCCGACGCAGCCCACCATCTCGCCGCTGATGGCCGGCGCCAGGAATTCGCGCCGCAGCGCGTCCGAGCCGAACCGCGCCAGCGCCGGCGTGCACATGTCGGTCTGCACGCCGATCGCCATCGGGATCGCGCCGCAATCGACGTGGCCCAAGGTCTCGGCCATCGCCATCGAATACGAATAATCGAGGCCGAGGCCGCCGAATTCGGGCGGCTTGGTGAGTCCGAGCAAACCGAGGTCGCCCATTTTGCGGAACAATGCATGGGCGGGGAAGATTCCCGCCTCCTCCCACTCATCGACATGGGGATTGATTTCCGTCTCGATGAAGCGCTTGAGAGTGCGCTGTAATTCCTGATGTTCGTGGCTGTCAAACATGCCGGCCCCTTATTTTAGGGGATCAGACTAGCGCAAATAACAATACGAAGCAAGCAGTTGCTTTGTTGGCCATCGCGTTCTATGATGGTCGTCTAGACAAGGAGTATCCATGACCGAAGCCTATGTGTACGAGGCCATCCGCACGCCGCGCGGCAAGGGCAAGAAAGACGGCAGCCTGCACAGCGTCAAGCCGATCACGCTGCTGTCGGGCCTGATGCGGGAGCTGCAACACCGACACAAGCTCGACACCGCGCTGATCGACGACGTCGTGCTTGGCTGTGTGACGCCGGTCGGCGACCAGGGCGCCGACATCGCCAAGACCGCCGCGCTGGCCGCCGGCTGGGACTGGAAGGTGGCCGGCGTGCAACTGAACCGCTTTTGCGCCTCCGGCCTGGAGGCGGTCAACCTGGCCGCGCAGAAAGTGCGTTCCGGCTGGGAAGATCTGGTGGTGGCCGGCGGCGTCGAATCGATGTCGCGCGTGCCCATGGGCTCGGACGGCGGCGCCTGGGCGCTGGATCCGGAAACCAGCTTGCGCACCGATTTCTTGCCGCAAGGCATAGGCGCCGACCTGATCGCCATGCTGGACGGCTACAGCCGCGAGCAGGTCGACGCCTACGCCATGCGCTCGCAGCTGAAGGCCGCCGCCGCGCGCGCCGCCGGCCGCTTCCGCTCGGTGGTGCCGGTGCGCGACCAGAACGGCGTGCTGATCCTGGCCGAGGACGAATTCATCAAGCCGAACACCACCGTCGAGGCGCTGGGCGGCCTGAAGCCGTCGTTCGAGGCGGCCGGCAGGATGGGCTTCGACGCGCTGGCGCTGCGCAAATATCCCCAGCTCGAGCGCGTCGACCATATCCATACCGCCGGCAACTCCTCCGGCATTGTGGACGGCGCGGCACTGGCGCTGATCGGCAGCAAGGCCGCCGGCAGCCGGCTGGGCCTGCGGCCGCGCGCGCGCGTGCTGGCCACCGCCGTCACCGGCACCGACCCGACCATCATGCTGACCGGTCCCGCGCCGGCGGCCCGCAAGGCGCTGCTCAAGGCCGGGCTGGAGATCAAGGACATCGACCTGTTCGAGGTCAACGAGGCGTTTGCCTCGGTGGTCATGCGCTTCATGAGCGAGCTGGGCGTACCGGAGGAAAAGGTCAACGTCAACGGCGGCGCCATCGCGCTCGGCCATCCGCTGGGCGCCACCGGCTGCATGCTGCTCGGCACCCTGCTGGACGAACTGGAGGCGCGCGACCTCAGGCGCGGCCTGGTCACCCTGTGCGTGGGCGGCGGCATGGGCATCGCCACCATCATCGAACGCGTTTGAATGGAATGAGCATGATCACCACACATCAAAACGGCGGCACCATCACCGTCATGCTGGCTGCGCGCGCCATCAACCCGCTGAGCCGACTGTTCCAGCGCGAACTGGGCGCGCTGATCGACAAGCTGGAGGCGCAGCGCACCCAGCTGCACGGCGTCATCATCGGCTTCCATTCCGAGGCGGCCGACGCCGACCACGAGCTGGAACACCTGATGGCGCTGACCACCGCCCAGGCCGGCGACTGCATGCACATGCTGGGCGCCTACAACGCCCTGCTGCGCCGGCTGGAAACCCTGGGCATACCGGTGATCGCCACGCTGAGCGGAGCGGTCACCGGTCACGCGCTGGGGCTGGCGCTGGCCTGCCATCGCCGCATCAGCCTGGAAGAAGCGACTTTCAGCCTGCCGCAGGTGCACCTGGGCATGACGCCGGTGGCCGGCGAGATCGCCCGCGCCGCGCGCCTGGCCGGGCTGCAGGCCGCCATGCCGCTGTTGCTAGAGGGCGCGACGCTGAGCGCCGGCCAGGCGCAAAAAGCCGGCCTGCTGCACGCGGTGGCTGGCGACGAGGAACACATGGCGGAACTGGTCCACCACGCGCTGGAGGCCGATATGCCGGCGCTGCAGCCGTGGGATGCTAAAGCCTGGCGCCTGCCCGGCGGCGAGCTCGATTCGGCGCCGGTGCTGGCCCTGCTGCAGGTGGCGCCGGCCATGCTGCGCGAGCGCACCGGCGGCCACGCGCCCGCGCCGGAAGCCATTCTGTGCGCGATGGTGGAAGGCCTGCAAGTCGATTTCGACACCGCGTTGCTGATCGAGAGCCGCTATTTCTGCCAGACCGCGATCAGCCCGGTGGCGCGCAACCTGATGCGCTTGAGCCAGATCAGGTGCGACCTGGCGTCGCCAACGGCGGCGGCGTTTGCCGCCACGCTGCGGCAGACATACGCCGGCCAGACCGATGCGCTGCGCGCCGAAGGCGTGTCCGAGACGCTGCTGCGCAACGCCGCGCGCGCCGCCGGCCTGCCCCCGCCACCCGCCGCAAGCCCCGCGG
>NZ_JBGLYQ010000015.1:0-145255 GCF_047304105.1 Duganella sp. Dugasp56 | reverse complement strand
GGGGGGGGTGGCGGGGGGGGGGGGGGGGGGGGCCGGGCGCGGGGGGGGGGGCCCCCCCCCCCGCGGCGGGGCCCCTTATCCCCCCGGTTTTTCCCCACCCGCGCCCCCCCCCCCCCGCGCCGGCGGCGCCGACCGCGCCATCGAGCGTGGTCGACGCCGACGCCGAGACGTTGCGGATATTGGCCGCGTTGACCGCCGCCGCCACCGCATAGGCGCTGCCGGCGCTTTGTCCCGGCAGAGCGCCGGCAGCCGAGGCGCCCACCACCTTGTTGTTGATCACCACGTCGCCGTACTGTATCGCTCCCAGCACCGTGGTGCCGGCCGCCGTCGCCTGCTGCGGCGCCAGGTCGGCCATCGTCTTCTCAAAGCCCGGCTGGATGATCGCGCGCGGTATCGTCAGCATCATGGTCTGGCTGGCTTCCGCGCCCACTTGCAGCTGCTGCGAGTAGCTGCCGTCCAGCAGGCCGATGTTGTTGTAGCGCGCGCCGGCGGCGATGTCCTGGTTGGAGGCGGCCAGCGCGTTGGCCTCGATCTGGATCGCCGCGCGGTCGCCCTGGCTGTTGGTGTCGTTGGCCGCCTGCACCGCCAGCTCGCGCATGCGCTGGAAGTTGTCCAGCAACTGCGCGGCCGCGCCGTCGGCCACCTGCAGTAGCGAAATGCCATCGTTGATATTTTGCCTGGCGCGGTGCAGGCCGTTGACGCCGGCCGTCATGCGCTCGCTGACGGCCAGCCCGGCGGCATCGTCGCGCGCGGAGTTGATGCGCAGGCCGCTGGAGAGCTTTTGCAGGCGCGCAGCAACGTCCTCGCCCGAGCGCGCATAGCTGCGCTGGGCGTTCAGGGAGGAGAGGTTGGTGTTGATCTGCATGCCGGCCGTTAGCGTCGCAACCGCGGAATCGCGGTTGTCGGTTAACTAACGGCGGAAACGCCGAAGACTTGAGACGCCGGCTCAGCCGGGCAACAGCTCCAGCCGCTCGCGCGCCTGCGCCAGCTGCTCGCCGTCCATGCGGGCGGCGGCAGTTTTCAGATAGCGGGCGGCCGCGGTAAAGCCGGCGCGGTCGGCCATCGCCAGCCATATCCATGCCTGGCCGATATCGGCGCGCACGCCCTGGCCGAACATCAGCATCAACCCGAGGTTGAACTGCGCCCGCGCGTGGCCCTGGCCGGCGGCCTTCAGGTACCAGTGGTGCGCCTGCGCGTAATCCTGCGCCAGGCCCTGGCCGTTGTCGTAGCGCAGGCCCAGCGTGAATTGCGCCAGCGCGTGGCCCTGCTCCGCCGCCTTCGCGTACCAGGCGTTGGCCTGCGCGCAGTCGGGCTGCGGACCGTCGTCCTTGTCGAACAGCAGGCCGAGGCTGTACTGGGCCGCCGCGTAATCCTGCTCGGCGGCGCGGCGGTACCAGCCCATCGCCTTGCGTTCGTCGCGCGGCACACCGCGTCCCGTTTCATAGCGCAGGCCGAGATCGAACTGCGCGCGCAGGTGGCCCTGGTCGGCCGCCTTGCGGTACCAGAAGATCGCCTCCTGCGGATCCTGCACCACGCCGTGGCCGGCGTCGTACAGCATGCCCAGATGGTATTGCGCGCCGGGGAAGCCCTGCTCGGCCGCCTTGCGGTACCAGAACTGCGCCTGCTCGTAATCCTGCGGCACGCCCTGCCCGTGGTCGTAGCGCAGGCCCAGGTTGTTCTGCGCCGCCGCATGGCCCTGTTCTGCCGCCTTGCGGTACCAGTCCAGCGCCTTCTGCTCGTCGCGCGGCACGCCCTGGCCGTTGTCGTAGATCAGGCCCAAGTTGAACTGGGAGCTGGCGTGATCCTGCTCTGCCGCGCGGCGATACCACAGGATGGCCTTCTGGCTGTCCTGCGCGATGCCGTCGCCCTTGTCGAAGCGCAGCGCCAAGTTGAACTGCGCCGGCGCGTAGCCCTGGTCGGCCGCCTTGCGGTACCACGACATCGCCTGGCCCACGTCCTGTGGCACGCCCTGGCCGTTGTCGTAGCGCAGGCCCAGATTGAACTGCGCGCGCGGATAGCCCTGCTCCGCCGCCTTGCGGTACCAGGAGATCGCCTGCTTGAAATCCTGCGGCACGCCCTTGCCGGTGTCGTACATCATGCCGAGATTGTTTTGCGCGCCGGCGTCGCCCTGATCGGCCGCCTTGCTGAACCAGTGCATGGCTTTCTGCGTGTCCGCGTCCACTCCCTGGCCCTTGGCGTACAGCCAGCCCAGGTTGTACTGGGCGGCCGCGTAGCCCTGCTCGGCGGCCAGCTGGTACCACGCCGCCGCCTCCTGGTAGTTCTGCTCGACGCCCTGGCCCTTCTGGTACATCACGCCCAGGTTGTACTGCGCGTGTTCCAGGCCGGCGCTGGCGGCCTGGCGATACCAGACCACGGCCAGCTCATAGCTCTGCGCCACGCCCTGGCCGTTGAAGTACATGAAGCCCAGGCTGTGCTGGGCATTGGCGACGCCGCGCTCGGCCAGTCCTTTGACGCGCAGGAATTCGGCTGTGTAGGTGCTGCCGTTGTTCGCGTCGGCTTCGTTGGGACCGTATTTCGTCATGCTGGCTTAGGCTTGGATCGCGATCATCGTCGGTTGAGGTTGAGGGTCGACGCTGGGCACCGCGTGCAGCACGGCGTGGCCGTGGCCATGCGCCATGGACGGCACCGATGCGAGGTTCTGCGCCTGCAGCACATCGATGAAGCTGGTCAGCGAGATCGGGCGGTGGTACAGATAGCCCTGCATCGTGGTGCAGCCGTTGGCCTGTAGGTAGCGCGCCTGCACGTCGGTTTCCACGCCCTCGGCCACCAGGTGCAGGCCGAGGCCGCGCGCGATCGAAATGATCGCCAGGATCACCGGGTAGTGGCCGTTCTCGTCGTGGATCTCCTTGACGAAGGACTGGTCGATCTTGATCGTGTGGATGGGGAAGCGGTGCAGATACGACAGCGACGAATAGCCGGTGCCGAAATCGTCGATCGCCACCGACACGCCCAGCTGGCAAAGCTTGTTGAGCTGCTCGATCGCGTACTGCGGATTGCGGATGCAGATGTTCTCGGTGATCTCGACCTCGATCTGCGCCGGCGAAATGCCGTAGCGCGTCAGCGCGCCGCGCATCTTCTCGAAGAAGTCGCCGCGGTCGAGGTATTGCGGCGACAGGTTCAGCGACAGGCGGATCGCCTCGCCGCCGGCGGCGTTCCACTGCAGCAGGTCGCGGCACAGCGCGCCCAGCATCCAGTCGGAGATCGGCAGCATCAGGCCGTTCTCTTCGGCGAACGGCAGGAACTCGCCGGCCGACAGCAGCCCGCGCTGCGGATGGTTCCAGCGCATCAGGCCTTCGGCGCCGATGATGCGGCCGCTGGCCACGTCGACCTGCGGCTGGTAGTACATTTCCAGCTCGTTCAGTTCCAGCGCCTTGCGCAGGCTCTGCTCCAGCGCGATCTTCTGGTGCGACACGTCCAGCATCGAGTTGTGATAGAAGCTGTGGCCGTTCTTTCCCAGCGCCTTGACCTGGTACATGGCGATGTCCGCGTGGCGCAGCAGCTCGTCGATGGTCTCGCCGTCGCCCGGATAAATCGCGATGCCGATCGAGGCCGAGATGTGCACCTCGTGGCCGTCCAGGTCGAACGGCTTGTGCAGGCTCTCGAGGAACTTGTCGGCGATGGACTTGGCGTCCTGGCGGTCGCGCAGCTCGGGCAGCACGATGGTGAATTCGTCGCCGCCCTGGCGCGCCAGCGTGTCGCCGCGGCGCAGGCAATCCTTGAGCCGCTGCGCCACCTGCTGCAGCAGCTCGTCGCCCTTGACGTGGCCCAGCGTGTCGTTGACCAGCTTGAAGCGGTCCAGGTCGACGAACATCACGGCCAGCTCGGTCAGCTTGCGCTTGGCCTGGATCACGGCCAGGCCCAGGCGGTCCTTGAACAGCATGCGGTTGGGCAGGTCGGTCAGGATGTCGTGGTAGGCCTGGTAGGAGATCACTTCCTCGGCGCGCTTGCGGTCGGTGATGTCGCGCGCGACGCCGTAGGTGCCGAAGAATTCGTGCTTCTTTACCTCGTGGTCCGGGATGTGCATGCCGATCGCGTTGAGCGAGATCGTCATCAGCGTGTTGTTGAAGGTGCGCTCGATGCCGCCGCCGGTATTGCACTTCAGGCGCAGCTCGACGTTGCGCGAGGCGCGTTCGTCGACGCGGCGCTCGTTGAAGGCGTAGCGCGCGCGCTCCTGGTCCTCGTCGTGCACCAGGATCGAGTAGTGCTTGCCGATCAGCTCTTCGCGGGTGAAGCCCAGCAGCTGCTGCACGCGGTCGTTGACGAAGGTGAACTTGCCCTCGTGGTTCAGCGTGTAGATGATGTCCGGTGAACTGTCCACCAGGTAGCGGTACATCTTCTCGGAGTTTTCCAGCTTGGAGGCGATGCGCTCGTTGTCGATGGCCAGGCGGCGCTTCTGCAGCGCGTTCTCCACCGTCTTGAGCAGCTCCTCGCGGCTGTAGGGCTTGCGCAGGTAGTCGTAGGCGCCGCGTTTCAGCGCGCCGATCGCCGCCTCGATGCCGACGTCGCCGCTCATGACGATGACGTCGCCGTCGATGCCCTTGGCGTTGATGAAGTCCATGATCTCGTGGCCGCTCATGTCGGGCAGGCGCAGGTCGAGCAGGATCAGGTCGAACTGGAGCCTGGTCAGCTGGGCCAGCGCTTCACTGCCGCAGGTCGCGGTCACCAGGTGGTAGTCGCGGTCGCGCAGCAGTTCGTACAGGGATGACAGCAGGCGCGGCTCGTCGTCAACGAGCAGGATGCGCGGGCAGTTATCGGTAGCAATGGCGACGGGGGCGTGGTCGTCAGGGTTCACAAGATTCATCATGGCCTTAAACTGAATCCATCACCCGCGTTTGCACGCCGGTGATTTGACTGGCGCTGCCACGGGCGGGCAGCAGAATTTCAAAGGTAGTACCCGTTTTGCCGGATCGGCAGGTAATCAGGCCCTGCATTTTCTTCACCAGGCTATGGACGATGGACAGGCCCAGGCCATGGTGCGCACCTTCCTTGGTGCTGCGTACCGCCGAGAACAGGTTGGCCAGTACTTCGGCCGACAGTCCCGGTCCGGTGTCGCTGATCACCAGCTCCAGATACAGTTTGCGTTCGCGGTTGACGTGACCGCGATGCGATATTTCGATCTTGCCGCCGCCGGTCAGCGCTTCGACCGCGTTCTTGATCAGGTTGACCAGGATCTGCTTGAGCAGGTCGGCGTCGCCGTCGATCTCGGCCGGCTCCTCCTGCATGCGCACCACGATCTGCACCGAAGCCGGCACGAACTCGGTGGCGCGGAACAGGCGCAGCACGTCGTCGACCACGCGCGCGACGTCGGTCACGCGCGAGGCGTCGGTCGGCTGCAGGTCGGCCAGGCCGTTGATCAGCTGGCCGACGCGGTCGATTTCCTCGTTCAGGATCGACATCTCGCCCACCACCGGCTCGCGCTTGGCCAGCTTGCTGTCGAGGACGGACAGGTAGTTCTTGATGATCGACAGCGGGTTGTTCACCTCGTGCACCACGCGGCGCGAGGCTTCGCGGTATTCTTCAGCCACATGGGCGATCTGGCGCCGGGCGTGACCGCGTTCGCTGATCGCCGTTTCCAGCGCGGCCGCGGCCTGCGTGCCGAACGACTGCAGGAAGCGCTCGCGTTTCTGGAACGACGGCATCTGCCAGGCCGGCGCGCCGCCGATCAGGATGCCGAGGCAGCGCTGGTTGGCCACCAGCGGCAGGCACACCATGCCCTCGCTGCCGAGGATGCGGAACAGCTGTTCCTCCGCCACGTTCAAGGTCGGCGACTCGCGGCTGATGTAGGTCAGCTTGCGCTCCAGCGCCGATTCCGCCACCACGCCGCCCTTGTTGAGCGGGATGACGAATTCGGCCAGCTTCTGCAGGTGCTCGCCGGTGGCCATGCCGTGCAGCGCATGGCCGGTCGGATTCTCCATCAGCACCACGGCGTTTTCGAAATCGAACAGGATGCGCGCCGAGCGCGTCATCGATTCCAGCAGGCCGGATTCGCCCTGCTGGCGCGCGAAGGTCTGGCCCATCTCGGACACCAGCACCATGTTGCGCACTTCCTCGGACAGCCGCTGCTGCACCGGATCAACCGCCGGCGGCGCATAGGCGGCCGGCGTCGGGATGTCGTCGGCGCCGGCCAGGTCGATGCCCAGATAGGCGGCGGACTTCTCCACCTGGCGCGCGGCGTTGCGGATGATCTGTTCCAGCGTCCCGGCGTCGAGGCCGCACAGCTGGCTGGCGTCTTCGATGGCCTGCTCCTCCTCGCCCTCGTGGAAGCACAGCAGGTGCGCCAGGCGCACGATGCGGATCAGCGGATGCGCCGACTCCAGGCGCGCAATCGGCTCGTGGTGATACAGCACGCTGTCGGCCAGGAAGGAATCGAGGTGCCAGCGTTCGATCAGCCAGGCGCCCGCTTCCGAGTGCGTGATTTGCAGCGTGCGCTGCTCGACGGCGCACAGATCCTCGTCGTCGCGCGCCGTGAAGTTGAACGAGTATTCCTTGGGCGCGGTCGCCAGCAGCGCCAGCCGGCCGACGTTGTGCAGCAGGCCGGCCAGGTAGGCTTCCTCGACGTGCGGGTACTCCATCTTCTTGGCCACGTCGCGGGCGATGACGGCGGTGGTGAGGGAACCTTTCCAGAAGCCGCGCAGATCGGTGCTGCCCGAATGGGGGAAGCTGTTGAAGGTCTGGAACACGGATTCGCTGATGACCAGCGTCTTGATCATGTCGGTGCCCAGCGACACCAGCGATTGCTCCAGGCCGACCGTGCGCTGGTTGCGGTGGTAGGCCGAGCTGTTGGCGACGGTGAGTATCTTGCTGGTCATCGCCGCGTCCTTGGCGATGAGGGCGGCCAGCTCCGGCATGCCAGCGTCGTCGGCTTGCAAGTGCTCAATCAACTTAATGAGTATCTGCGGCATTGCCGGCAGACGGGCAATCAGCAGGCGATTGCGAATATCATGGTCAGGTTGATGCATCGTATCAAGCGGTCTTGGGGGCCAGGAAACGTTGTATTAAAAAATTATACTAACATAAAGTCTCGTAGTAACTTAATAGCAAGTAAGATTTCTTTCTAAACTAAGTGAATTTCCTGCCGTTAATGATTATCGGACCGGATGGCGTAGAAGCATGCGCCGGTAATAGCGCGACGTCAACCACAAAACGAGAGCCGAGGTACTAAATGCCATCTGTCCCGCGGCTAACCACAGCACCGAATGTGATAGAAAGGGTGCAATCACCCCCGCCACCATCGCTCCCAGCAGGGTCACGGCGAAAGACTGGCAGGATGCCACCGTCCCCCGGATATGCGGAAACAGGTCCAGCGCCAGCAAGGTTGCCCCCGGGGCAACGAGCGACATGCCGAAGGCATACACGAACATCGGCGCCACCGACCACGGCAGCGACGCGGGCATCAGCGCATGGTATGAAAGGTTAAATATCGATGCCGCCAGCAGGAAACAAAAGCCGATGCCGATCTGTCGCGAAAATGTCATCTTTCCGGCAATCCGGTTCGCCGCCAGCGCGCCGAGGAAGATCCCCGCCACCGATGGAATGAACAGCCAGCCGAACTGGCCCGGCCCCAGGCCCAGGTGTTGGGGCAGGAACACCGGCGCCGACGAGATATACAGGAACAATCCGGCGAAGTTCAGCGCCACCACGCCGGACTTCATGTGGAACAGCGGCGAGCGCAGGATTTCGCCGTAATTGCGCAGCAGGAAGCGCGGATTGAAGGGATGGCGCTTTTCCTTCGGCAGCGTTTCCGGCAGGCGGCGGTAGCAGTAGATGAACAGCAGCACGCTGTAGGCCAGCAGCGCCAGGAAGATGGCGCGCCAGTCGAACAGCGTGACCACCCAGCCGCCCAGTATCGGCGCGATGGCCGGCGCGATCGAGAAGATCATCGTCACCATCGACAGCAGGCGCGCGGCGGCGGCATCCTCATACAGGTCGCGGATGATGGCGCGGCCGACCACCACCCCGGCGCCCGCCGATACGCCCTGCAGGATGCGGAACACCCACAGGTACTGGACCGTGTGCGCGGCGGCGCAGCCCAGCGTGCCGATGGTGAACGTCACCAGCGACACCAGGATCACGTTGCGGCGGCCGAAAGCGTCCGACAGCGCGCCGTGCCACAGCACCATGCAGGCAAAGGACAGCATGTAGAAGGTCAGGCTTTGCTGGACCTCGATAGCGCTGGCATGCAGCGTGGCCTGGATGTTGGGGAAGGCCGGCAGATAGGCGTCGATCGAGAAAGGCCCCAGCATCGACAACGCGGCCAGCGTGGCGGCCAGCGCGCCGGCGGAGAGCACCCTCATGTGCGAAGGCGGCGGCGGCGGAATGTCCGCGGCGGGGTCGGGAGGAATATTGGCGGGAGGCGTAGGGAACATAAAACGTTTTCCTTCGAGAGCGCATGCTGTCACCCCCACTCCTGGCGCATAGGATGGGGGGGGGCCGGCCCCGCGCGGCCCCGCGGGGTCAGGCGGTTAGACTTCTTTAGGTTTGGCGGCTTCGCGGCGGTTGAAGCCAGCCACCATATCGAAGCGGAACAAGCGGCATTCCAGCGCTCCGTTGAAGAACGGCGTCTTGCGCGATTCCTTCAGGCGCAGCAGCTTGGGCAGGCCCAGGTCCGCCGTGAACAGGAACACCGTCCAGCCGGCGAAGCGCTGCTTGAGCGTGGTCGACAGCGCCGAGTAGAAGCTGCTCGCCAGTTCGTCTTCCGGCAGCGTGCTGTCGCCGCGCACGCCGATACGCTCTCCGTACGGCGGGTTGGTCAGCAGGATGCCCGGCTGCTCGGTCGGCGCCTTCACTTCCTGCGCCTCGATCTGCTTGAGCGGCACGTCGAACATGATGCCGGCGCATTTCAGGTTATGGCGCGTCATCGCCACCATGTCGCCCGAGATGTCGGAGCCGAAGATGGTCGGCGACTCAGGCAGCGGATTGGCCTTGATCGAATTCTTCATGTCGTTCCACGGCGCCGGATCGAAGTCGTTGAAGGCTTCGAAGGCAAAGCGGCGGCGCGCGCCCGGCGGTATGCCCTGCACCATCTGCGCCGCTTCGCACAGGATGGTGCCGGAGCCGCACATCGGGTCGAACAGCGGCATGCCCGGCTTCCAGCCCGACACGCGCAGCAGGCCGGCGGCCAGGTTCTCGCGCAGCGGCGCGTCGCCGGTTTCCTCGCGCCAGCCGCGCTTGAACAGCGCCTCGCCCGAGGTGTCGAGATAGATGATGAACTGGCGCGCGTCGAGGAAGCCGACGATGCGCATGTCCGGCTCCTTGGTGTTGACCGAGGGACGCTTGTCGAACTGGTCGCGGAAGCGGTCGCAGATGGCGTCCTTGATCTTCAGCGTGGTGAACTCCAGGCTTTTCAGCGGCGACTTCACGGCGGTGACGTCGACGCGGATGGTATGGTCGTAGGTGAACCAGTCTTCCCACGGCTGCGCCAGCACCAGGTCGTAGATGTCGTTCTCGTTCTGGTAGCCGGTGACGGCCATGCGCATCAGCACGCGCGAGGCGATGCGCGAGTGCAGGTTGATGCGGTAGGAATCAAGCAGGTCGCCCGAGCAGTGCACGCCGCCCGGAACCTGGTTGTGCACCTTCATGGTGGTGCTGAGTTGGGCGATCTCGCCCAGCTCTTCGGCCAACGCCGCTTCCATGCCGCGCGGGCATGGGCAAAAATAGGATGCCATAGGTGTACCTTTTGTCCGTTAAAAAATGCGCGCCGCCCGAGTGGCGCGGCGCGTTTACTTCTGCATTGCCCGCTCCAGGAAGTCCAGGCGGTCCTGGCCCCAGAAGCTTTCTCCATCCAGCACATACCACGGCGAGCCGAATACGCTGGCCGCCGTCGCATCTTCCGTGTTGCGGTCGTACTCGGCCTGCACGCTGGCCGTTTCCGCCGATTTGATCAGCGCGCGGCCATCGAGGCCGCAGCTGCCGGCGATCTGCGCCAGCGTGTCTTCGTCGCCGATATTCTTGTCCTCCGCCCACAGCGCGCGCATGACGGCGAACGACAGCGCCAGCGCCACGTCGACGCCGTGCGTCAGGCGCGCCGCCACCACCATCTTGTTCGACAACTCCGGCGACACCGGGAAGAACTTCGGCTGCACATTCAGCGGAATGCCGAGAAAATCCGACCAGCGCGTCAGCTCCAGCAGCCGGTAAGCCTGGCGCTGCGGCGCGCGCTTGGCCAGCGGCAGGCCGCCGGACACGCCGAACACCTTGCCCAGGTCGAAAGGCTTGACCTCGATCTGCACGCCATGCCGGCGCGCCATCTCAACCAGGCGGTCATGGCCCATGTAGGCCCACGGCGAATGGGTGGCGAAAAAATACTGGCAAACTTTGCTCATGACGCTCCGATCAGAATGGTTTGACGACTACCAGCAGCACGATCGCCAGCATCAAAAACACCGGCATTTCATTAAACACGCGATACCACTTGTGGCTGCGGGTATTAGCCCCCTTCTCGAACTTCTTCAGCATGCCGCCGCACGCGTGGTGGTAGCCGATCACCAGCACCACGAAGAACAGCTTCGCATGCAGCCAGTGCGGCATCTGCGCGCCGTACTGCATATAGACCAGGATCGCGCCGAACACCACCGCAAACACCGACAGCCACATCGAGAAGCGATACAGCTTGCGCGCCATGAGCAGCAGGCGCGCGGTGGCGGCCTTGTCGGTCTCCATCGCCAGGTTGACGAAGATGCGCGGCAGGTAGAACACGCCGGCCATCCAGGCAATGACGAAGAATATGTGCAGCGCTTTAATCCAGAGCATGGCTTCCTTTATTGACGGATTTCGCCGTGACCGAACACGACGTACTTCAGCGAAGTCAAACCTTCCAGCCCGACCGGGCCGCGCGCGTGCAGCTTGTCGTTCGAGATGCCAATTTCGGCGCCCAGGCCGTATTCGAAACCGTCGGCGAAGCGGGTCGAGGCGTTGATCATCACCGAGGCCGAATCGACTTCGCGCAGGAAGCGCATCGCGGCCGTATGGTCTTCCGTGATGATGGCTTCCGTGTGCTTCGACGAGTACTTGTTGATGTGCTCCATCGCCTCGTCGATACCGTCGACGATCTTCACCGACAGGATGGCCGCCAGGTACTCGGTCGACCAGTCTTCCTCGGTGGCCGCCGCCAGATGCGGGTAGCCCGTCAGGATCGCCGCCGCTTCCGCGTCGGCGCGCAGCTCGACCTGTTTGGTGGCGTACAGTTTGGCCAGCTCCGGCAGCACCGCCGGCGCGATCGCACGCGCCACCAGCAGCGTTTCCATGGTGTTGCAGGTGCCGTAGCGGTGACACTTGGCGTTGAAGCCGATGTCGACCGCCTTCTTCAAATCGGCCCTGGCGTCGATGTAGACGTGGCAGATGCCGTCCAGATGCTTGATCATCGGCACGGTGGCCTCTTCCATCAGGCGCGCGATCAGGCCCTTGCCGCCGCGCGGGACGATGACGTCCACGTACTCCGGCATCGTGATCAGCGCGCCAACGGCGGCGCGGTCGGTGGTGTCCACGACCTGCACGCCATCCTCCGGCAGGCCCGCGCCGGCCAAACCTTCCTTGACCAGCTTGGCCAGCGCGCGGTTGCAATGGATCGCTTCCGAGCCGCCGCGCAGGATGGTTGCGTTGCCGCTCTTGATGCACAGCCCCGCCGCATCGACCGTGACGTTCGGACGCGACTCGTAGATGATGCCGATCACGCCCAGCGGCACGCGCATCTGGCCCACTTGGATGCCCGACGGGCGGAATTTCAAGCCGGAGATTTCACCGATGGGGTCCGGCAGCGCGACGATCTGGCGCAGGCCTTCCACCATCGTGGCGATGGCCTTGTCGGACAGCGCCAGGCGGTCCAGCATGGCCGGCGCCAGGCCGTTGGCGGCCGCCGCGTCCATATCCAGTTGGTTCGCGGCGCGCAGTTGTGCGGCGTCGCGCTCGATCGCATCGGCGATCAGCGTCAGCGCGCGGTTGCGCGTGGCGCTGTCGGCGCGGGCCATGGCGCGCGATGCCTTGCGCGCCTGCTGGCCCAGTTGTTCCATGTAGTGCTTGATATCCATCGTCAGCTTTCCTAACCGCGCGCGACCTTCAGTGCCAACTGCAGCATCGAATCCCACGCGTCGCCGGCATGCGCTTTGGCGCGCAAGCCCTTGATCATCTTGTCGACCTGCGCCGCGTCCTTCATCGCCGCCTCCAGTACAGGCAGCGAGATGCGGCGCAGCGCCGGCTCCATCATGCGTTCCTTCGGTCCCCAGATACGATACTCCTTGAGCAGCGCACCCAGCGGACGGCCCTGCGCCATGCCCGACTTGAGCTTGAGCAGCGTGCGGATTTCCTCCGACACGGCCCACAGCACCAGCGGCAGCGCTTCGCCCTCGCCCTTCAAGCCTTCCAGCATGCGCACCAGACGCGCCGGATCGCCCGACAGCATCGCTTCGCTGAGCTTGAACACGTCGTAACGCGCCACGTTCAGCACCGCATCGTGCACCTGCTCGTAGGTCAGCTTGCCCGGCTCGTGCAGCAAGGCCAGTTTCTGTATCTCCTGATGGGCCGCAAGCAGGTTGCCTTCAACGCGATCGGCGATGAAATCGATGCTCTGCCGGTCCGCGCTCTGCCCTTGTGCGGCAAGGCGCTGGCCTATCCAATTGGGCAACTGCGCCCGTTCCACCTGCACGATGTCGATATACACCGCGGCTTGTTGCAGGCTGGCGACCCAGGCCGCCTTCTGCGTCTGCCAGTCCAGCTTGGGCAGCGTGATCAGGGTCAGGTTGTCCGGACTCAGATCCTTCACATAATTCTGCAGCGCCGCGCCGCCATCCTTGCCCGGCTTGCCGGTCGGGATGCGCAGCTCGATCAGCTTCTTGTCGCCGAACAGCGACAGCGCCTGGTTGGCCGCCAGCAGCTCGCCCCACTTGAAGCTGCGCTCCACGGTCAGCACGTCGCGCTCGGAATAGCCTTGCGCGCGCGCCGTCTTGCGGATCTTGTCGGCCGCCTCCAGCGCCAGCAAATGCTCGTCGCTGGTAATGACGTACAGCTGCGACAGCGATTTGCTCAGATGGCCGTCCAGCGCTTCCAACCTTAATTGCATCGCGCGTCCTTACGCCTTCGGCGGCAGCGAAACCTGCGGCACCTTGATGGCCGCGATACGGCGCATCATCTGCTGCACCAGGTCGGTCTGCATATCCTTGTACAGCAGCGCTTCTTCCTGCTCCTTCGCCAGCAACTGGGTTTCGTTGAAGTCGATCGGGCGGGTCAGCAGCAGCTGGGTGTTCCCCAGCAGCTCCTTGCCCTGTTTGTCCAGCACGCGGAACACGATGTTGTACGACAGCAGATACTGACGCACGCGGCCATTGCTGTTCAGCGACAGGATGGACTTGGTGCGGGTCTTCTCCGGATCGGAAATCACTTCGATCACGCCGTCGGCGTCCTTGGGCGAATTGACGATCGTCGTGCCGCCGTTGGCGCGGATGTTGCGCTTCAAATCGATCGCCAGCGGCGACGACTCCGGCAGCCCGACATACATCGTCGGGAACGGCAGCGTGTAATGGCCGCCGTCGCCGCGCAGATGGAAGCCGCACGCCGACAGCACCAGCGACAGCGCCAGCAGCGCCGCCCAGAGCCGGCCGCGCCGGAACAGATTCGAAGTAGTCGCCATGTTGTATCCGTTTAAACCACGATGTTGATCAATTTGCCCGGCACCACGATGACCTTCTTCGGCGTGCCTTCGATGAACTTCTGCACGCTTTCCTCGGCCAGCGCCGCCGCCTCGATGCTCGCCTTGTCGGCGGTTTTCGACACGACCACGCTGCCGCGCAGCTTGCCGTTCACCTGGATCATCATCTCGATCTCGGCCTGCTCCAGCGCAGCGGGATCGACCTGCGGCCACTGCACGTTGAGGATGTCGCCGTGCGCCTTGGCGTAGCCCAGTTCTTCCCACAGCACGTGGGTGATGTGCGGCGCCACAGGGTTCAGCAGGCGCAGGAAGATCGCGTAGCCTTCGGACACCGACGCGGCATCCGCATCCTTGGCCGATTCCAGCGTGTTGAGCATCTTCATGCAGGCCGACACCACGGTGTTGTACTGGATGCGCTTGATGTCGTAGTCCGCCTGTTGCAGCACCTTGTGCAGCTCGCGGCGCAGGGTCTTGCCGGCGTCGGTGGCGGCGGCGGCGGTCAGCGGCGCGCCGGCGGCGGCGATGGCCTCGCGCTGCGCGTAGCCGAACGCCCACACGCGGCGCAGGAAGCGGTTGGCGCCTTCGACGCCGCTGCCCGACCATTCCAGCGTCTGTTCCGGCGGCGAGGCGAACATGGTGAACAGGCGCGCGGTGTCGGCGCCGTACTGTTCGATCTGCGCTTGCGGATCAATGCCGTTGTTCTTCGACTTGGACATCTTCTCGGTGCCGCCGATCAGCACCGGCTGGCCGTCGGCCTTGGACACGGCGCCTTGCGGACGGCCCTTGTCGTCCAAGGTCAGGTCGACGTCGGCCGGGTTGAACCAGGTCTTCTTGCCGGCCGCGTCTTCGCGGTAGTAGGTCTCGTTCAGCACCATGCCCTGCGTGAGCAGGTTGACGAACGGCTCGTCGAACTTGACCAGGCCGAAGTCGCGCATGATCTTGGTCCAGAAGCGCGCGTACAGCAGGTGCATGACCGCGTGTTCGATGCCGCCGATGTACTGGTCCATCGGCATCCAGTAGTCATTGCGCTCATCGACCATCTTGTCCGCACCCGGCGAGGTATAGCGCATGTAGTACCACGACGAATCGACGAAGGTGTCCATGGTGTCGGTTTCGCGGCGCGCGGGCTTGCCGCACTGCGGGCAGTCGCACTTGAGGAAGGCTTCGTATTTGTTCAGCGGGTTGCCGGTACCGTCGGGTACGCAGTCTTCCGGCAGCACCACCGGCAGGTCTTTTTCCGGCACCGGCACCACGCCGCAGTCGCCGCAATGGATCATCGGGATCGGCGTGCCCCAGTAGCGCTGGCGCGAGATGCCCCAGTCGCGCAGGCGGAAGGTGATCTTCTTCTCGCCCAGTCCCTTGGCTTCCATGTCGGCGGCCACGGCGTCGACGGCTTCCGCGTAGCGCAGGCCGTCGTATTTGCCGGAGTTGGTGACGATGGAGATGTCCTTGTCGCCGTACCATTCCTGCCAGGCGTCGGTGGAGAATTCCTTGCCTTCGGCCTTGATGACCTGCTTGATCGGCAGATTGTATTTCTTGGCGAAGGCGAAGTCGCGCTCGTCGTGCGCAGGCACGCCCATGACGGCGCCGTCGCCGTAAGTGATCAGCACGTAGTTGCCGACCCAGACTTCGACTTGCTCGCCGGTCAGCGGATGGGTGACGAACAGGCCGGTCGGCATGCCCTTCTTCTCCATCGTCGCCATGTCCGCTTCGATGACGGAGCCCAGCTTGCACTCGGCGTTGAACGCGGCCAGTTCCGGATTGGTCTGCGCGGCGTGGATCGCCAGCGGGTGCTCGGCCGCCACGGCGGCGAAGGTCACGCCCATGATGGTGTCCGGACGGGTGGTGAAGACGTACATCTTGCCGTCCTGGATCAGGGAGCCGTCGGCGCCCTTGATCTGGTGCGGGAAGGCGAAGCGAACGCCGGTCGACTTGCCGATCCAGTTGGTCTGCATGGTGCGCACGCGCTCGGGCCAGCCTGGCAGCTTGTCGTCGACATAGGCCAGCAGCTCATCGGCGTAGTCGGTGATGCGGGCGTAGTACATCGGGATTTCGCGCTTTTCGATCAGCGCGCCCGAACGCCAACCGCGGCCGTCGACCACCTGCTCGTTGGCCAGCACGGTCTGGTCGATCGGATCCCAGTTCACGGTGCCGGTCTTTTTGTAGATGATGCCTTTTTCCAGCATCTTCAGGAACATCCACTGGTTCCACTTGTAGTATTCCGGCTTGCACGCGGTCATTTCACGCGACCAGTCGATCGCCAGGCCCATCGACTCCATCTGCTCGCGCATGTGGGCGATGTTGGAATAGGTCCATTGCGCGGGCGGCACGTTGTTGGCCATCGCCGCGTTTTCCGCCGGCATGCCAAACGCGTCCCAGCCCATCGGCATCAGCACGTTGTAGCCGTTCATGCGCAGATAGCGGTACATCACATCGTTGATCGTATAGTTGCGGACGTGACCCATGTGCAGCTTGCCCGATGGGTAAGGCAGCATCGAGCATGCGTAATACTTGCCTTTCGGGAAACGCGGGTCGTGCTCGACAGCTTTGTAGGCGTCGATGGCTTTCCAGTGGGATTGCGCGGCTTTTTCTACGTCGGCGGGACTATATTTATCTTGCATGGTGGTGTGGCGCCAATAAGTGAATATGAACCGGACATTATACTGGGTCGCGCAGCGAATGAGCGTGCGGGCTCCGCCTTGGCCTTCGCCGCCGCGCGCGCAGTTGGGTTTTTGGCAATTTCAAGTTGATTCCATGCAATAATAGCGGCTGTTCTTTTGTACAGCCCGCCATGTCCCAGCCTTCCGCCGCCCTCCGGCAACCCGCCGCGCCACCTGCCGTCCCCGCCGTCCAGCCCCATCTGCGCCGCTACATCCCCGAAATCGACGGCCTGCGCGCGCTGGCCGTACTGCTGGTGGTGTTCTGCCACGCCAAGTTTGCGCTGTTTGCCGGTGGCTATATCGGTGTCGATGTTTTTTTTGTCATTTCGGGCTACGTGGTGTGCGGTTCCATCCTGGCCGACCAGGACGCCGGCGCCTTCCATCTGAAGGATTTCTACGCGCGCCGCCTCAAGCGCCTGGCGCCGTCGCTGTACCTGATGGCGGCGCTGACGCTGGTCTTCGGCCTGATCTACTGCTTCCCCGACAACAATGCGGAGCTGCTCAAGAATATCGGCTTCCTCTCGCTGCTCGCCGCCAACGTCTACCTGGCCAAGCAGACCGGCTACTTCGACCTCGAGGCGGAGCGTCATCCGTTGCTGCACACCTGGTCGCTGTCGGTGGAAGAGCAGTTTTACCTGGTCATTCCGCTGCTGCTGATCGCCCTGCGCAACAAGGGCCGCTGGTTCAAGCTCGGCCTGCTGTCGGCGCTGTGGGCAGGTTTCTTTGCCTACTCCTGCTATCGCGTCGCCCATCCCAGCCCCGGCGCCTACTACTACCTGCAGGGGCGCGTGTTTGAATTCCTGGTCGGCATACTGCTGGCGGTATATTTTCACAAGTTTGCCATTCGGGCGCGCAGCGCAGTCTTCGACATGCTGCTGCTGGCCGGCCTGCTGCTGATAGGCTGGTGCGGCCTGCACTACGACGCCCGGACCGCCATGCCGGGGCTGGCCGCGCTGTGGCCCTGCCTGGGCGCCGCGCTGGTCATCGTTGGCATCCAGGGCGCGCGCCATGCCGGCCTGTTGCTGCGCAACGGCGCCGCCGCCTTTACCGGCAAGATCTCCTACGTGCTGTATCTGTGGCACTGGCCCGTGATCTTTGCCTTCATCCGCCTGGAACTCAACACCCCTTACTGGATGGCGGTCGCCATCGCGCTCTCGGTCGTGCTGGCCGTCGCCACGCACTACCTGGTCGAGCAGCCACTGCGCAAGGCAGCGTGGTCGCCGAAGAAATCCGCGCTGCTGCTGTTCGCCGCGCCAGTGGCGGTGGCGCTGGCCTTGCTGGGCGTAGCCCGCGTGACCGACAACTTCACCCTCTTTTATCCAGAGAAATACCGCCTCAACCACCTGGCTTCCGGCCGCACGGTGTTCAAGGAAAAACGCGCCGACACCTGCTGGACCAAGAGCGGCATTACGCCCGAGCAGCAATGCACGGTGGGCGACACCGGCTCGCCGGTGAAGGCCGTGCTGTGGGGCGACAGCCATGCCTACCACCTGATCGACTTCATGGACCAGCTGGGCAAGGACAACCGGCTGGCCATCCATGACCTGACGTTCACGATGTGCGCGCCGATCGGAAACAGCCCGGCGCGGGCCGGCGATCCGGGCTTCCAGAAGCATGCGGAAGATTGCCGCGCGCATGGGCTGGCGACGATGAGCTACATCCTGTCGCAGCCGGGCGTGAAAGTGGTACTGATGGCCGCCACCTGGGACATCTACACCAACACCACGCCAGGCGCCAATCCGCCACCGAGCCTGCATGGCTTCCTGCCGGGCCAGATCAATGCCGAGCTGGCCGGGACCATCGCCCAGCTGGAAGCGGCGGGCAAGAAAGTCGTCTTCGTCGACGACATCCCCATCTTGCCGCCGGCGCTGGAAGATTGCGTCGCCAACAAGCTGTACCTGCCGAGCCGCCAGGCCAGCAGCTGCACCTATCCGAGGGCCGAGACGGCGGCGCGCTACCAGCTCATCACCTCGGTGCTGGGACCGATGACGGCCAAGTTCCCGAACACGGCCATCCTCCATACCTACGACGTTCCGTGCGATGATGCCGTATGCCGTTCGGAACTGCTGGACACGCCGCTGTACAGCCACAACGACCGCGGTCACCTGGGCGCCGGCGGCAGCGCGGTTTACTACCGCGCCTATAAACAACGCCATCCCGGTGAAGCAAGCAGGATACTGACCTTGCCCTAGCGATGTACTACCGCGAATATCCTCCACTCCCGGCTCTGGCCGCACATGTCGAATGCATGTGGGCAGCGCGCACACCGGCCAGCGCGCATACGCATCGGGTGCTGCCGGATAACTGCATCGACATCCTGTGGCAGGACGGCGGCCAATCCGGCTTCGCGGTCGGCATGATGAGCAACGCGATCCAGGTCGCCAGCGTTGCCCCGCTGCGTACGGTGGCGGTACGTTTCAAGCCCGGCATGGCGGCCGCGTTCCTCGATACGCCGCTGCACGCACTGACCGACCAGCGCGCGGACATCGACCTGCTGTGGGGCCGCGGCGACGCCGACCGCCTGGCCGACGCGCTATGGAGCGTCGAGCTGCCAGAACGCGCACGCCTGGCACTGATCGAAGCACAGTTGCTACAGCGTCTGCGCGCTGCCGGCAGCAGCCGCAGCGACGCGCTAGTCAGCCGTGCCCTGGCGGCGCTGGACGCCAGCAACGGCGGCCTGCGCATCGGCGAGTTGGCCGCCGGGCTGGGCGTCTCGCGCCAACACGTGGCGGCGCAGTTCCGCGAGCGCGTGGGCCTGTCACCCAAATTGTATGCCCGCATCCGCCGCTTTCGCCGCGCCACGGCCGCCCTCAAGACCGGCCCAGCACCGGACTGGGCGCAACTAGCGCTGGAGTGCGGCTATTTCGACCAGTCCCATCTGATTCACGAGTTCCAGGAATTTTCCGGCAGCGCCCCGGAGGGCTTTCTGCTGGCCACCTAGCTTCCATTTTTACAATCGCCGCTGCTGGCTATGTGCCAAGATGATGTTTTCAACATCTTCATGGAGGCAAGCATGATCAAGGGACTACGGACGGCGGCTTATCCGGTGGCCGACCTGGCTGGCGCCAAGGCCTGGTACGGCAAGGTATTCAATACCGAGCCGTATTTCGACCAGCCTTTTTACGTCGGCTTCAGCATCGGCGGCTTCGAGCTGGGGCTGATACCGGACGGCACGCCGGGCAAGACCGGCAGCATGGTCTACTGGGGCGTGGACGATATCGAGGCCGAAGTCGCGCGCATCGTGGCGCTGGGTGCCACCTTGCCGGGGGCGATCCAGGACGTCGGCGAGGGCATCAGGACGGTCGAACTGGCCGACCCGTTCGGCAACCTGCTTTGCCTGATCGACAACCCGCACTTCGATTTGGCAGCAGTCCGCTAGCGGATGTGGCACACTACTGCCTCTGAAAAATAAAGAGGTAGTGCCATGTCCCGCCGTAACGCCAACCTGATCAAGTCGCCCGAGCAAATCGTCCTGGCGCGTGTCGCCGCCCAGCTGGCGGCCGATGTGCTGACGATGATCGGCCCGCACGTCAAGGCCGGCGTGACCACCGGCCACCTCGACAAGCTGTGCAACGACTACATCGTCAACGTGCAGCAGGCGATACCGGCCAACGTCGGCTACGGCGGCTTCCCGGCCACCGTGTGCAGCTCGGTCAACCACGTGGTCTGCCACGGCATTCCGGCCGACGACGAGGTGCTCAAGGATGGCGACATCATCAACATCGACGTGGCCGTCATCAAGGATGGCTGGCACGGCGACACCAGCCGCATGTACTACGTCGGCGAGCCGTCGAAATCGGCGCGCAAGCTGGTCGAGACGACGTATTCGGCGATGTGGGCCGGCATCCGCGCCGTCAAGCCGCGCGCCACCTTGGGCGACGTCGGCTTCGCGATCCAGACCATCGCCGAGAAGGCCGGCTACAGCGTGGTGCTGGACTACTGCGGCCACGGCATCGGCATGGTGTACCACGAGGAACCGCAGGTGACGCACTACGGCCGTCCGGGCCAGGGCGTGGTGCTCAAGCCGGGCATGCTGTTCACGATCGAACCGATGATCAACGCCGGCCGCGCGGCAACGAAGGAATTGAGCGACGGCTGGACCGTCGAGACGCGCGACAAATCCTTGTCGGCGCAGTGGGAACACATGGTGCTGGTGACCGAGACCGGGTTCGAGGTGCTGACGCTGGCGCCCGGCGAAACCGGCGCCAAGGCGCAAATCCCTATCGCCGGCTGATTATTTCAGCGTCAGCTTCAAGGCCGGCTTTTCGCCGTAATCTTCGTAACGCTCGTTGATGCCGGCCACGCAGTACGCCACCTCTTCCAGGATATCCGGCACGGCGGCCTTCATCGCCCCGGCGTCCTGGATGACGATCTCCAGCACCTCGTTCGGCTTCAGGCGGAACTTGCTCATGCCGTCTTCATCGCGCAGATAGCTCAGACAATCGACCCAGGCGTCCATCGTGTTGCCGTAGCCGTCGGGGAAGCCCATCGCCGCCTTGCAGGCCGCGTGGAAGCTGTCGAAATCGACGATCGCCGCGCCGTTCAATTCTGCGGTTGCCATTATTTTTTCTCTTTCCGGGGGTCCGTCACGAATCCCAACTTCGTCAATCCGTTCGACTGCGCCGCCGCCATCACCTGCGCCACCACTTCGTAGCGGGTGTCCTTGTCGGCACGCAGCTGCAGTTCCGGCTGCGGGTCCAGTTTGGCCGCTTCGACCAGGCGCTTTTCCAGCCCATCCTGCTCGACCGCGTCGTCGTTCCAGTAGATCTTGCCGGCGCCGTCGATAGACAGCGTCACCGTGGCCGCCTGCTGTGGACTGGCTTGTGCCTGCGCCTTCGGCAGGTCCAGCTTGACGGCGTTGGTGAACATCGGTGCGCTGAGGATGAAGATCACCAGCAGCACCAGCATCACGTCGACCATCGGCGTGACGTTGATGTCGGCCATCGGCCCCGGATTGCGGTGGTGGTTGAATGCGCCAAAGCTCATGCTTGCTCCCGGCAGTGGATTACCTGCTTATTTTGTCAGATACGCGTGCAGGTCGTGCGCGAAGGCGTCCAGCTCGGCCAGGGTCAGCCGGTTGACGCGGTTGAAACCGTTATACGCCAGCACCGCGGGGATCGCCACCGTCAGGCCGATGGCCGTCATGATCAGCGCCTCGCCGACCGGGCCGGCCACCTTGTCGATCTGCACCGTGCCGCTGGCCGACACATTGGCCAGCGCGTGGTAGATGCCCCACACGGTGCCCAGCAGGCCGACGAAGGGCGCGGTGGCGCCTATCGACGCGAGCAAGGTCAGGCCGCCTTCGAGCCGGTTGGTGGAGCGCTGGATCGCCACGCGCAGCACGCGCGTGACCTGCGCCGCATGGTTCATCTCGCCGCCCAGCGAAGCACGGCCGGAGGCGGCCAGCTGCGCCGCGCCCTGCTGCGCCAGCGGCAGGAAAATCTGCTCGGGATCGGCCAGGGCCAGCGTGGCGACACCGTCCGTCATCGACGGCGCGTCCCAGAACCCCTGCACGGCCGGTGCGCTGCGGCGGATGCGCCAGGCGGCATAAGCCTTGGCCAGGATGAAGAACCAGCTCACCAGCGACATCGCCAGCAGCACCAGCGCCACGATGTGGCTGATGGTGTCGCCCTGTTCCCAGTAGCTGGCCAGGGTGAAGTGGTTGGGCGTCATCAGTTCAGCGCCAGCACGTCGTTCATGTCGTACAGGCCGGTGGCCTTGTCGGCCAGGAAGCGGCAGGCGCGCAGCGAGCCGTGCGCATAGGTCACGCGGCTGCTCGACTTGTGGCTGATCTCGATGCGCTCGCCGGTGCCGGCGAACAGCACGGTGTGGTCGCCGACGATGTCGCCGCCGCGGATGGTGGCAAAGCCGATCGACGACGGATCGCGCTCGCCGGTCACGCCTTCGCGGGCGTAGACGGCGCAGTCCTTCAGGTCGCGGCCCAGCGCGTCGGCCAGCACTTCGCCCATCTTCAGCGCGGTGCCGGACGGCGCGTCGACCTTGTGGCGGTGGTGCGCTTCGATCACTTCGATGTCGTAGCCGACCGACAGCGCCTTGGCGGCCTGCTGCAGCAGCTTGAGCGTGACGTTGACGCCGACGCTGAAATTGGGCGAGAACACGATGGCGGTTTTCTTGGCCGCCTCGGCGATCGCCGCCTTGCCCGCCGCGTCGAAGCCGGTGGTGCCGATGATCATCTTGATGCCGTGCTCGGCGCAATAAGCCAGGTGCTCCAGCGTGCCTTCCGGACGGGTGAAGTCGATCAGGAACTGGGCGCCGGCCAGGCCCTTGGCGAATTCCGATTCCACCAGCACGCCGGCCGGCTTGCCGAGGAAGGCGGCGGCGTCGCTGCCGACGTTGGCCGAACCGGCGCGGTCCAGCGCGCCGGACAGGCGCGCGTCCGGCGCGTCCAGCACCGCTTCGATCAGGATGCGGCCCATGCGGCCGCCGGCGCCGGCGATGGCGATGTTCATGTCAGTCATGCTGCTGTCCTCGTGCTTGTTCGTTGGTGCTTATTTCTTGTCGTTCGTCACCGTGACGCCGACCGGCGACGCGGCGGCGTTGTCGCTGCCGGCCGGGATCGGCGAGGTGTTGCCGACCGGCCGGGCGTCCGGCACGTCCAGGTTTTTCTTGACCTTGGGCGCCGGGCCGGCGATGCGGGCGATGTATTCTTTTTCGGTCGGCAGGTTGCCGCCTTCCCAGCGCGCGACCTTGTTGTCCTTGTCGAAGAACACGATCACGCGGCTGGTGGTGATTTCGCCGTTGCCCTTGGCCATGCGGAACGCGTAGTCCCAGCGGCTGGCGTGGAAGGGGTCGGTCAGCAGCGCGGTGCCGAAGATGAAGCGCACCTGGTCCTGGGTCATGCCGACCTTCAGCTGCGCCAGCATTTCCTCGGAGACGAAGTTGCCCTGCTGGATGTCCGGACGATACGGCGAGAAGAACCACATGAACTTCTGCAGCTGGGTGATGGTGGTCGTTTGCGCGCCCTTGTTGGCGTCCAGCGTGGCACCGGTTTCTTTCACTGCGGTCGATTTCTCGCCCAGCGTGGTGTTGGAAGCGCAGCCGCCCAGCGCCAGCGCGACGCACACAGCGCCTGCGAGCCGGGGAGTGAAACGGTGCAACAAAGACTGCGATAAAGCCTGGGTGACGCGCATGGTTGTCCTCAATCTGATCGAGCGGAAGTGCCGAAAAACGCCATATCATAAAGCACAAGCCGCGACATGGGGCTGCGTGGGCACTCGAAGAGATCGCATTATCCAGCAAATCGGATGTTATGTCCTTGTTTTATAAAGAATAATTGTAAAACATTGCAAATGTAAATTTCCCCCCGGCGCGCGCCGCGGGGGCGATTTAGCTGCGGCGGCACCCGGAGTGCGTTAAACTGTCACCTCGCCGTCACCTCGCACCGCCAACCACATTATAGAGTCTCGACCATGGGTAACAATCCTACCGATCTGAAGGCCAGCGGCCTGAAAGCCACGCTGCCACGCCTCAAAATCCTGGATATTTTCCAGAACAGCGAAGTGCGCCACCTGACCGCCGAGGATGTCTACAAGATCCTGCTGGCCGACAATATGGATGTGGGCCTGGCCACCGTCTACCGCGTGCTGACCCAGTTCGAGCAGGCCGGCCTGCTGAACCGCAACCACTTCGAAACCGGCAAGGCCATCTTCGAGCTGAACGAAGGCTCGCACCACGACCACCTGGTGTGCCTCGATTGCGGCCGCGTGGAGGAATTCTTCGACGAGGCAATCGAAACGCGTCAGCAACTGGTGGCGAAAGAGCGCGGCTTCAAGATCGCCGAGCACGCGCTGGCGATCTACGGCAACTGCACCAAGACCGCCTGCCCGCACCGCCCTTGAAAATCCGGGGTCAGATCCGACATTTGGACACGGGCTCTACCGTAGCAGCCGCTACGGTAGAGCCCGTGTCCAAATGTCGGATCTGACCCCGGATTAGTTGTGGCTCAGCGCGTTCGATAGCAGCTTGGCGGTGATGTCGACGATCGGTATCACCCGCTCGTAGGCCATGCGCGTCGGGCCGATCACCCCCAGCGTGCCGACGATCTTGCCGTTGGCCGTGTACGGCGCGGTGACCACGCTCATCTCGTCCATCGGCACCAGGCTCGATTCGCCGCCGATGTAAATCTGCACGCCGCTGGCCTTGCTCGACACGTCGAGCAGCTGCATCAGCCCCGTCTTCTGCTCGAACATGTCGAACATCTGCCGCAGCGACGTCATGTTCGACGACAGGTCGCTGACCGACAGCAGGTTGCGCTCGCCCGCGATGACCATGTCGTCCGAGTTGTCGGCCATCGCCTCGCTGCCCGCCTCCACCGCCGCCTGCATCAGCCGCCCCATGTCGTCGCGCAGCTGGCGCAGCTCGTGCTGCAGCCGCGTGTGCACCTCGTCGAAGGCCAGCCCGCCGTAGTTCTGGTTGATGTAGTTGGCCGACTGCACCAGCTGCGCCGGGCTGTAGTCGACGTCGGTCAGCAGCAGGCGGTTCTGCACGTCGCCGGTCGGGCCGACGATCACCAGCAGGATGCGCTTCTCGCCCAGGCGCAGGAATTCGATCTGCTGGAACACCGACTCGCGCCGCGGGCTGAGCACCACGCCGGCGAACTGCGACAGCGACGACAGCATCTGCGCGGCGTTGGAAATCATCTTCTGCGGCTGCGGCGCCTGCAGCCGCATGCGCCCCTCCACCGATTGCTCGTCCAGGTGCTGCACCGTCAGCAGCGTGTCGACGAAGATGCGGTAGCCGCGCGGCGTCGGCACCCGGCCGGCCGAGGTGTGGGGACTGGCCACGTAGCCCAGCTCCTCCAGGTCGGCCATGATGTTGCGTATCGTCGCCGGCGACAGGTCCAGTCCGGAGATCTTGGACAGCGCGCGCGAGCCTACCGGCTGGCCGTCCGCGATGTAGCGTTCGACCAGGGCCTTGAGCAGTGTTTGTGCGCGTGTATCGAGTTGCATGTTGAGTCTATCGAGGTAGTTCCGTCGGGTTTGCTTCTATTATGCACGCTCCGCGCCGGACGGGGGCCGCGGCGTGGCGTCAATGCCGCATTTGCTCGCGTACCCAGGCCAGAAGTTCGTCAAACGAGGCGCAGATGGCGTCCGGCGCGATGCCGGCCTCGAGGTGCGCGCTGCCGCCGCCACGGTTCATCCACACCGCCCGCAGCCCCGCCCCTTGCGCGCCCTGCACGTCCAGCCGCAGGTCGTCGCCGACGTAGACCGCTTCCCGCGGCGCCACCCCCATCGCCTCGCAGGCGGCCAGGAAGATGCCCGGGTCCGGTTTGGCGCGGCCGAACCTGGCCGACGCCAGCGTGTACTCAAAATGGTGGTGCAGCCCTATGACTTCAAGATCGGCATTGCCGTTGGTGATCACGCCCAGCCGCAGCATGCGCTGCAGCTCGGCCAGCGCCGGGACCACGTCGGCGAACGGCGTGACGGCGTTGCGGCACTCGGCGAAGTGGCGCATCGCGCCTTCCACATGGACGGCGTCCTCGCCGGTTTCGGCAAACACGTCCAGCAGCGCCTGGCGGCGCAGCTGGTACAGGTCGGTCACCAGCTCGGGTCGGCGCTCCAGCAGCGCCATGCGCATGGCGCGCAGCTCGGCGATCGTATATTTGCCGGTCACCTTGGGCGCGCGCTCGGCCAGCCAGGCGTGCCAGCTGACTTCCGCCGCCGCGATGACGGGGCCGATCGGCCACAGGGTATCGTCGAGGTCGAACAACAAGGCGTGGGGTCGGCGTGAGGTCATGGCGGGCCAAAAATAGTGGACAAGCGGTATTGTCGCACCGATCACGGCGCCGTGACGGCATGGTAAATTATTGGATTACTCAGCCGGAGATGCCGTGTTCCCGACCACTCTTTGCCGTCCATTGCCGGCCCTGGCCCTGGCCTCGCTGCTGGCCGGCTGCGCCACCGCCGTCCAGCCGCCGGACTTTTCCTCGTTCGTGGTGATGGGCGACAACGGCGCCGCCGTGGCGCGCGTGCTGGTCGCCGCGCCGGCCTGCCCCGACATCGTCATCGACGGCCGCCCGCTGGCGATGGCCGTGCGCGCGCCGGCCGCCACCATCGCGCTGCGCTCCACGCCGTCGGCGCCGGCCGACTCCAGGCCGGCCAGCTTCCCGCTGCTGACCTGCGAGGCGCCGCTGCCGGCTGGCGGCCAAGGCGCCACCGTGCTGGGCCGCGCGCTGCCGCTGCCGAAGGCCGAGCCGCAACGCATCGTCGTCATCGGCGACACCGGCTGCCGCCTGCAAAAGAGCAGCGCCAGCTACCAGGCCTGCAACGACGGCGCCGCCTATCCGTTCGCCGCCGTGGCGGCCCAGGCCGCCGCCTGGCGTCCGGACCTGGTGATCCACGTCGGCGACTACCATTACCGCGAAAACGCCTGTCCCGACGGCGACGTCGGCTGCGCCGGCAGTCCCTGGGGCTACGGCTGGGACGCGTGGAACGCCGACTTCTTCGCGCCCGGCGCGGCGCTGCTACGGGCGGCGCCGTGGATCATGGCGCGCGGCAACCATGAAAGTTGCCCGCGCGGCGGCCAAGGCTACTGGCGCTTCCTCGACCCGCGCCCGCTGCTGGCCGGCCGCGACTGCAACGCCGACGCCGACGATGCCGTCGGCAACTACAGCGATCCCTACGCCGTGATGATCGGCCAGTCCACCCAGCTGATCGTCATGGACACCGCCGCCACCACGTGGAAGGGCCTGAAGCCGGGCGACCTCGGCTACGACAAGTACCGCGAGCTGTACCGCAAGGTCGACGCGCTGTCGCGGCAGGCGCCGCACAACATCGGCATCACCCACCACCCGCTGCTGGGCATGGGCGCCGACCGCAAGGGCGACGGCCCCATCGTGCTGCTGACGGGCGACGCCGGCCTGCAGCAGGCGTTCGGCTCGCTCAACCCGCAACTGCTGCCGGCCGCGATACAGACCATGCTGTCCGGCCATGTGCACCTGTGGGAACAGGTCAGTTTTTCCAGCGGCCACCCGAGCCAGCTGATTTCCGGCTTTTCCGGCACCGCCGAGGATATCGTCCCGCTGCCCGAGCGGCTGCCGGCCGGCGCCACGCCCGCGCCGGGCGCGGTGGTGGACAGCTTCAGTTCCTGGGTCGACGGCTTCGGCTTCATGACCATGGAGCGGCGCGGCGCCGAGCAATGGGAGGTGCTGGTGCACGATCTGCAGGGCAAGGTGCGCAACCGCTGCCGCATCGACGGCCGCCGCTCCAGTTGCGACGCCGCGCGGGTCAAATAAGGCGGCAGCCGCCGCCGCAGCCGGTCCGGTGTCACATGCTGTTACATCGGTTCAGGGCCCGGCGTTACCAAATGCACTAAAATACCGGGCAATTCCGTGTAATATGCTGCACCCAGTGGTGTTGCCGGCCCTATTCGTTTTGGAGAGAGATTTTTATGAAAAGTTTGTATCTGCGTTCGGGCCTCGCCCTGCTGTGTGCCGTCATTTTGAGCGCTTGCGGCGGCGGCAACGGTAGCCTGGCCCTGTCCGGCACCGTCAGCGGCCTGACCAAGGACGGCATGGTGCTGGTCAACACCAACACCGGCGAGAAGCTGCCGATCCCGAACGGCACGTCCACTTTCGTCTTCACCAAGCTGGCCGCCGTCGACGAGCAGTTCAACGTCATCGTCGATACCCAGCCGACCGGCGCGTTCTGCAAGCCGAGCGGCACCACCAACACCGGCAAGGCCAACGTCTACACCGCCTACTACATCGCGTTTGTCTGCACCGCCAATCCATGGACCCTGGGCGGCACCGTCACCGGTCTGGACACCAAGGGCCTGGTACTGGCCAATGGCGCCGACACGGTGGCGATCCTGCCGGGCGCATCGGCCTCGACGCCGGTCAGTTTCACCTTCCCGACCAAGGTCGGCGATGGCTCGCCGTTCGGCGTGACCATCCTGTCGCAGCCCAAGGACACCACCAAGACCTGCACCCTCGCAAACAACGTCGGCACGATGCCGGGCGGCGACTACTCGCAGATCGTCGTCACCTGCCAATAACGGCCGGCCCCGCTTATTTTTTGGAGCAATACATGAAATTTTCGACTTTGGGCGCCGGCGCGGCGCTGATCCTGGCTGCGGCGCTGGCCGGCTGCGGCGGCAAGGCGCAGTTCGCGGTGCAGGGCACGATTGCAGGCTTGAACAACGACGGCCTGGTGCTGGCCAACGGCAGCGACACCGTCAAGGTGCCGGCCGGCGCCAGCAGCTTCGTGTTCCCGCACCAGATTCCGTACGGCACAGACTACAACATCACCATCCAGACCCAGCCTGCGCACATGAGCTGCTCCCTCGGCGGTGCCAGCGGTTCGGCCGGCCACAACGTCGCCATCGCGGCCCAGGTGGTGTGTAATCAGAGCACCCACACGCTGGGCGGCCAGTTCACCGGCCTGTTCCAGTACAAGGACGCAACCTCGGCCACGCCCGACACGCTGCTCAACCGCACCGTGGTGCTGTTGAACGGCTCCACCGGCGGCCAGCTGACGGTCAGCAGCCCGACCGACAGCAGCGGCAAGGGCGATTTCGTGTTCGGCAGCCAGGTGGCGGACGGCCAGGCCTACGGCGTGACCATCCTGACCCAGCCGGTCGGCGCCACCTGCACGCTGGTCAACGGCACCGGCGTGATGCATGAAAACAATGTCAGCAACCTGGTGCTGACCTGCGCGACGAACTAAGGGCAGGACGGGAGGCGGGAGGAGTGTTATTCACATTCATGATGTTCGATATGTGAAAAATAAACTTGTGTTATATGCCGCGTCGCAGCATAATTCACCTGTCTCCTCCACTTCTTGCAAAGGAATTGGATTTAGCCCGCTTTAACCAGCGGGCTTTTTTTTGCCTAGACGGTTTGCGGCTTGAGCAGGTTGGCCAGCGCGACGTACTGGGCCAGGCCCACCGTTTCCGGACGCATGGTCGGGTCGATGCCGGCGGCGACGATCTGTTCTTCGGTGAACATGCCGGCCAGGCAGTTGCGGATCACCTTGCGCCGCTGCGAGAACGCCTTCAGCACCACCGCCTCCAGGGTCGGGCCGTCGCACGGCAGCGGCCTGGCCACCGGGATCATGCGCACGATCGCCGACTCCACCTTCGGCGGCGGATCGAACGCTTCCGGCGGCACCACGAACAGCAGCGACATGTCGTAGCGCCATTGCAGCATCACCGACAGGCGGCCGTAGGTCTTGCTGCCCGGCTCGGCCACCATGCGCTCCACCACTTCTTTTTGCAGCATGAAATGCTGGTCCTGCACCTGCGGCGCGAACGTCGCCAGGTGGAACAGCAACGGGCTGGAGATGTTGTACGGCAGGTTGCCGACGATGCGCAGCTTTTGGCCGGCCGGCACCGGGATCGTGGAAAAATCGAACTTCAGGGCGTCGCCGGCGTGGATGGTCAGCTTGGCCGGGTTGTAGGTCTTTTCCAGCCGCGCCACCAGGTCGCGGTCCAGCTCGACGACGTGCATCATCTTCAGCGTGCGCATCAGCTGCTCGGTCATCGCCCCCAGGCCGGGGCCGATTTCCACCATCGCGTCGTCCGGCGCCGGGGCGATGGCTTCGGTGATGCTGGAGAGGACGTATTTATCGTGTAAAAAGTTTTGGCCGAAGCGTTTGCGGGCAACGTGTTTCATGATTGTTCTTATTGAGAGTGATTAAGAGGCTGGGAGGCCGCGGCGTTGGCCATGGCGACGGCGGTGTCGATCGCCGCTTCCATGCTGCCGCAATCGGCCAGCCCCAGGCCCTGGGCGGCCAGGTCCAGCGCGGTGCCGTGGTCGACCGAGGTGCGTATCAGCGGCAGGCCCAGCGTGATGTTGACGCCCTGGCCGAAGGTGGCGTACTTCAGCACCGGCAGGCCCTGGTCGTGGTACATGGCCAGCACGCAGTCGGCGTCCTTCAGGTATTTGGGCTGGAACAGCGTGTCGGCCGGATACGGGCCGGAGGCGGCGATGCCGCGCGCCCGCGCCGCCGCGATGGCCGGCGCGATGACGTCGATCTCTTCGCGCCCCAGGTAGCCGCCCTCGCCCGCGTGCGGGTTCAGGCCGCACAGCAGGATGCGCGGCGCGGCGATGCCGAATTTGGTCTTCAGGTCGTGGGCTATGATGTCGAGGATGCGCGCCAGGCCGTCCTGGCTCAGCGCGGCAGCGACGTCCTTCAGCGGCAGGTGCGTGGTCGCCAGCGCCACGCGCAACGGCGGCAGCGGCGGAGCGCCGGCGGGCGACGCCGGCGTGCCGGCCAGCATCATCACCACCTGCGGCGTGCCCGTCTGGTCGGCGAAGTATTCGGTGTGGCCGGAGAATTTGACGCCGGCGTCGTTGATGGTGCTCTTTTGCAGCGGCGCGGTGACCACCGCTTCGAACCAGCCGGCCCGCACGCCCTCGATGGCGGCGTCCAGCGTGGCCAGCACGGCGCGGCCGTTTTCCTTGTCCAGCCGGCCCGGCACCACGTGCGCGGACAGCGGCACGTCGATCACGCTGATGCGCCCGGGGCCGAAGTGCGGCAGGCCGCCGTTGCGCACCGCCTGCAGCGACAGCGCCGACAGCTGGATCGCGGGATCGATGGCGCTGGCCGTCATGGCCAGGAAGGCGGCGTCGCCCAGCAGCACGCAGTTGACTTCGTGGCGCCGCGCCCAGGCGGCGCGGATCGAGATTTCCGGGCCGATGCCGGCCGGCTCGCCGACCGTGACGGCGATCGCCGGACGGGCGGACGGGGAACGCACTGCGGTGCGCCCAGGGTTCAAAGTGGCGCTCACGCGTGGTCCCCTTGCCGCTTATTTGTTGACGTTGTTGCCGTCGTCGGTGCGGTACTCGACGTAGGCACGGTCGCGCACTTCACGCTGCCAGCTTTCCGACGCTTCTTCCAGCTTGCGCTCGCGGATCGCCTGGCGCGCGTTGTTGCGCTCGCGCTCTTTCGACACGTCGTCGCTCTTGCGCTCGAGCACTTCGATCAGGTGGATGCCGAAGCTGGTCTCCACCGGCTGGCTCACTTCGCCGATCTTCAGATTGTTCATCGCCGCCTCGAATTCGGGCATGGTGTCGCCCGGGTACAGCCAGCCCAGGTCGCCGCCCTTGGCGGCCGAGCCGTCGTTGGAGAACAGCCGCGCCAGTTCCTCGAACTTGGCCGCCTTGTTGTCCAGGCGCTCCTTGAGCTCGGTCAGCTTGCGCTTGGCGTCGGCCGCGCTCATCGTCGGCGTGACCTTGATCAGGATGTGGCGCGCGTGGGTCTGCTGCACCGAGGCCGCCGCCTGCGCCTCGGCCACGCTGCGGCGGTCGACCGCCTTCAGGATGTGGAACGCGCCCACGCTCTTGATGATGGGCGTGACCTGGCCCGGCTTGAGCTTGACCAGCGCCTCGGCAAACACCGGCGGCAGCCGCTCGGGCTGGCGCCAGCCGACCACGCCGCCCTCCAGCGCGTCGCTGGCGTCCGAATAGGTGGCGGCCATCTTGGCGAAGTCGGCGCCGGTGCGCAGCTGGCGCATCACTTCCTCGGCGCGCGCGCGGCGCTGGGCGATCACCTCGGCGGTGGCGTTGTCGGGGATGCGCACCATGATCTGCGAGATGTTCACCTCGAACTGCTCGGCGGCGGCGGCCTTTTCGGCGGCCATGAAGCTGTCGACCTCGGCGTCCGAGATCTGGATCTTGGAGTCGACCTCGTGCTCGCGCAGGCGCTGCATGATGATCTCTTCGCGGATCTCTTCGCGGAAGGCGGCGAACGGCGTGCCGTCCTTTTCCATCTGGTTGCGCAGGTCCTGCACGGTCAGCTTCTGCGCCTCGGCGATGCGGGAAATCGAGCGGTCGAGCTGCAGGTCGTCGACGCGCACGCCCATCTCCTTGGCCATCTGCAGCTGGGCGCGTTCGACGATCATGCGCTCGAGCAGCTGGCGGCGCAGGTCGGCCGGATCCGGCATCTGCACGTTCTGCGCCTTCATGCGGGCGGTGACGGTCTTGATCCGGTTGCTCAGCTCGCGCTGGGTGATGACGTCGTCGTTGACCACGACCACGATCGAATCGATGGCGACGTTGCCCGACTCGCCAGGCGGCAGGAAGCCGCCCTTGCCGTCAGACTTGTCGGCCTTGGCCGGCGCGGCCGGCGTGGTGTTCAAGGCCGTGGCGGCGGGCGCGGACGCCGGCGCGGCGGCGGGCGTCGGCGCAGGCTTCTTCGAGAACACGCTGCAACCGCCGAGGGCGGCCGTGCACAGCAGGACTGCGAGGATTTTCATTTCGAACTTCATCTGCATGGTGGAACGCTCATGAGTCAGGTGTAAAAAAAATCAAAAAGCGCCCGCTGCCGCTGTTGTTGCCATTGCTGCTGCGGCGGGCGCCGGGTTGCCTTGCTTTAGCGGCCGTAGCCCTCGTTCAAACGCTGATAACCGGGAATGCTGCTCTTCATCGCTTCGAGCGGACTGCCCACGCCCAGGTGCGACAGCCCGTTCAATTCCAGCTGGAAGAAGATCTGCGTCGAGGCCTTGGTCGAGGTGGTCACGAAACGCTGGGCGCCGGTGCGGAACACCCAGCAGTCGGCGTTGTACTCGAGGCCGACCAGGCTCTCGAGGATCTTCTTGTCCTGCACCGAGTAGCTGACCCGGCCCACGCCATACCAGCGCTGGAAGATCGGCCACTGGCTCGACAGCTCGATATTCTTGAAGCTGCCGCGCAGGTAGCGGTAGCCCAGGTTGAGCACCTTCTTGGCGCCCGGCACCCACTGCGCGGTATAGCTTTCCGACACCACCCGGCTCTGGCTCGGGTTGTACTGCACCGCGCTGTCGAAGGTCCAGGTCTCGGAGATGCGGCCGGTGGCCGCCAGCAGGATGTCGGAATGGGCGTCGACCACCGGCGTCGACGAGTCCAGCTGCACCTTCTGGTCGCGGAAATAGAAGCGCTGGCCGAACGCCAGGCGCAGCGCCTCGCCGCCGTTGGCGTCGAGGAAGCGCGAGGTCAGCGCGGCCGTCAGCTGGTTGGCGTCGCCGATGCGGTCCGAGCCGACGAAGCGGTTTTCGCTGAAGATCTGGCTGAAGTTGAAGGTGGCCGCGTCGGTGTCGAAGGTGGGGAAGCGGCTCTGGTCGCGGTACGGCGTGTTGACGTAGAACAGCCGCGGCTCCAGCGTCTGGGTCATGTCCTTGCCGCCGAACTTGATGTCGCGCTCGAACACCAGGCCCGAGTCCAGCGAGAACGTGGGCACCGCGCGCGACAGGTTTTCCGACTTCTGCGTGCCGTAGGAATCGAGCTGGTAGCTGCCCAGGTTGACCATCACCTTGGGCGTGACGAAGTAGCTCGGCCCGACGATCGGATAGCTCAGCTGCGGGATCGCCACCAGGCGGGTGCCGTTGATCAGGGTCGGGTGGTAGAAGCGCGTCAGCTCGGAATCGAAGGCCCAGTCGAAGCCGCCCGCCACGTCGTACTGCGCGGCGTGGAAATTGACCGCCGGCAGCCGGTCGTAGGGACGCGAGACGAACAGCGTCGGGTCGACCACCGATTCCGGATCCTGCAGCACCTGGTACTTCTGCACGCGCGCGGTCAGGGTCCAGAAGTCGCCGTGATAGTCGGTGCGCAGTTCGCGCAGCAGCTGGCGCTCGGTCGAGCTCGACACGGTCTTGGAAAAGTCGTTCGGGTAGTTGTCGTCCGACGCCGCGCGGATGCTCCAGCCGTACGACCAGCTGGGGCTCAGGTCCTGGGTGTGCGTGGTCCGTATCATCCAGCGGTCGCTCTGGTCGTTCGGATTGGCCTTGGCGTACTCGCGGTCGTGCGGCATGTACTCGATATACGTCTCGCCCTGGTACAGGCCGCCGGCGGTCTCGCCCAGATAGCGGCCGCTGGCGCCGAGCTGGATGCCGCGGTTGGAGATGATTTTCGGATACACGGTCAAGTCGCGGTTGGGCGCGATATTGAAGTAGTACGGCACCGTCAGCTCGGCGCCGTTCTTGGAGCCGAAGCCCGGCGTCGGCGACAGCCAGCCGGAGCGGCGCGCGCCCGACAGCGAGAACGACATGGCCGGCGTGCCCAGGATCGGCACGTCCTTGAAATAAATGATGGTCTTGCCGGCCGTGCCGACGTCGCGGCCGGAATCGAGGTTCAGCGTGTTCGAGCGCAGATACCAGTCCGGGTTGTAGCCCTCGCAGGTGCTGTAGGTGCCGTTGACCACCACCGCCTCGTCTTCGTTGATGAAGTTGATGCGCTCGGCCTTGCCCTGGGCGTGGTTCGCTTCCAGCTTGTACGTCGGGTTGAGCATATAGCCCTTGCCCGTGTCCATGTTCAGCTTGAGCTCGTCGCCGGTGAAATAGTCGCCGAAGCGCCAGATCTTGACGTTGCCCTTGGCTTCGACCTCGTCCTCGACCTGGCGGTAGCAGGCGGTGTCGGCCTTGACGCGGGTCTTGTCCTTGACCAGCTCGGCGTCCCGCTCCAGCGTGATTTCCCGTTCCGGGCGGCCGCCGATGTCCTCGGCCTGGACCGTGGTGACGGCGTTCTTGTCCTCCACCCGCGGCGCGCGCGGCTTGGGCGCGCCGGTCTGGGCGTAGCTCGGCGCTGCCGAAACGGTGACGATGGCAGTCAGGGCATACGCCCAGCGTTGCGAGGTAGAGGGGGGGGCCAGTAGCCAGCGCATGCAACTCATGAAAAGAAGGGATGAAACACCATGACAGGCGATTTTTTGATTTGAATCCCTTATTATATGGGAATCTTCACCTGATACCGGTTTCCACGGCTCGCTTAATGTCTTTATTACAGAATTTAACTTCCGATACATCTTCCGACCCCCGCCTCGAACAGCTGACCGCCTGGCTGGCGACCTTGGGCGTGGTCGACGTGGCCAGCGCCCGTCCGGCCTCGGCCGACGCCAGCTTCCGCCGCTACTTCCGCGTCGATGTATTGCCGAATCAACAAGCCGCGCTGGGCGCCACGCTGATCGTCATGGACGCGCCGCCGGAGCGCGAGAACGTGCTGGCCTATGTCAAGCTGGACGAAATGCTCACCCATGCCGGCGTGACGGTGCCGCGCATCGTCGCCACCGACTACGAGCGCGGCTTCATGCTGATGTCCGACCTGGGCGTGACCACCTACCTGCAGGTGCTGGACCACGACAACGCCTCGACCATGTACGCCGAGGCGCTGGAGGCGCTGGTCAAGTTCCAGCTGACCAGCCAGCCGGGCGTGCTGCCCGAGTACGACCGCGCCTTCCTGCTGCGCGAAATGAACCTGTTTCCCGAGTGGTACATCGGCCAGCACCTGAAGGCCACCCTGAGCGACAAGCAGGCGGCCGAGCTGCAGGGCGTGTTCGAGGCCATCCTGGCCAACGTCACCGCCCAGCAGCAGATCTACGTGCACCGCGACTTCCATTCGCGCAACCTGATGTGGATGGACGCCGGCAACCCCGGCGTGCTGGATTTCCAGGACGCGCTGTACGGCCCGATGACCTACGACCTGGCCTCGCTGCTGCGCGACGCCTACGTGCAGTGGGACGAGGAGCTGGTGCTGGACTGGGCGATCCGCTACTGGCAGCACGCCAAGGCGGCCGGCCTGCCGGTCAACCAGGACATCGACGCCTTCTACAAGGACTTCGAATACATGGCCCTGCAGCGCCACCTGAAGATCCTCGGCCTGTTCTGCCGCCTGAACTACCGCGACGGCAAGGCCCAGTATCTGGGCGACCTGCCCACCGTGATGGACTACGTGCGCAAGACCGCCGGCCGCTACAAGGACCTGAAGCCGCTGCTGCGCCTGCTCGACACGCTGGAAGACAAGCAGCCGCAAGTCGGCTACACCTTCTGAGGCGGCGCGCATGAAAGCCATGATCTTCGCCGCCGGACGCGGCGAACGGATGCGTCCGCTGACCGACACCACGCCCAAGCCGCTGCTCAAGGTACGCGGCCGGCCGCTGATCGTCTGGCATATCGTCAATCTGGTGCGGGCCGGCATCACCGAGATCGTCATCAACCATTCGCACCTGGGCCAGCAGATCGAGGCGGCGCTGGGCGACGGCAGCCAGTTCGGCGCGCGGCTGATGTACTCGCACGAGCCGGTCGCGCTGGAGACGGCCGGCGGCATCGCCCAGGCCCGCCACCTGCTGGGCGAGGAGCCGTTCGTCGCCGTCTCGGGCGACATCTATATTCCCTACTTCGACTTCGAGCAGGTCAAGGACGTGCTGCACGACAAGGACATGTGGGGCAACCCCTACCCCGCCGACCAGCGCGACATCTGCTGGCTGTACCTGGTGCCGAATCCGGACTTCCTGCCGGACGGCGATTTCGGCCTGACGATGTACTCGCTGACCAACGACGGCTCGCCGAAATGGACCTTCGGCAACATCGGCGTCTATCGTCCCGAAATGTTCGACGGCATCGCGCCCGGCGCACACGCCAAGCTGGGACCGCTGATCCGCGCCTACGCCGACAAGAAACAGGTCGGCGGCGAGGTCTACCAAGGCGAGTGGCACAACCTCGGCACCGTGCAGCAGCTCGACCTGCTGAACGCGCCTATCGCCCCCCGCGCACGCGGCGCCAAGGGCGTGCAGTGATGGCGGCCGCCTTGCAAGTCCACATTGAGCGCCGCGCGCGCCTGCTGGCCCACATGCCGCCCGGCGCGGTAGCCGTGCTGCCGACCGCGCCGGAAGTGACGCGCAACAGCGACAGCGAATACCTGTACCGCCACGACAGCTACTTCTACTATCTGACCGGCTTCACCGAGCCGGACAGCGTGCTGGTGCTGGTGGCCGCGCGCGGCGATGCACCGGCCCGCGCCATCCTGTTCTGCCGCCAGAAAAATCTCGAGCGCGAAATCTGGGAAGGCTTCCGCCACGGCCCCGAGGGCGCGCGCGCGGCCTTCGGCTTCGACGCCGCCCACGCCATCGAAGATCTCGACGGCGAGATAGTCAAGCTGCTGGCCGACGCGCCGGCGCTGTACTACGCGCTGGGCAGCCCGCTGGATGCGCAGGTCAGGCTGTGGCTGGCCAACGTGCGGCGCATGGCGCGCACCGGCGTGAGCGCGCCGGCCAGCGCGGTCGACCTGCTGCCGCTGCTGGACGAAATGCGCCTGTTCAAGGACGCCGGCGAACAGGCGACCATGCTGAGCGCCGCGGCCATCTCGTCGCAGGCCCACGCGCGGGCGATGCGGGCCGCGCGGCCAGGCATGTACGAATACGAACTCGAGGCGGAACTGCTGTACGAGTTCCGCCGCAACGGCGCGCAGGCGCCGGCCTACAACTCCATCGTCGCGGCGGGCGCCAACGCCTGCGTGCTGCACTACAGCGCCAACAGCGCGCAGAGCAGGGACGGCGACCTGGTGCTGATCGACGCCGGCTGCGAGCTCGATGGCTACGCCTCCGACATCACGCGCACCTGGCCGGTCAACGGCCGTTTCAGCGCGCCGCAAAAACGCCTGTATGAACTGGTGCTGGCGGCGCAGTCGGCCGCGCTGAAGGCGATCGCCCCCGGCCTGCCCTACTCCGGCGGCCACGAGGCGGCGGTGCAGGTGCTGGCGCAGGGCATGCTGGACCTGGGGCTGCTCGACAAGAACAGCCACGGCAGCCTGGCCGACATCATCGCCGACAAGCGCTACCTGCAGTTCTACATGCACGGCACCGGCCACTGGCTGGGCATGGACGTGCACGACGTCGGCCAGTACCGCGACACCGCCGCCGAAGGCAAGCCGTCGCGCGCGCTGCAGCCGGGCATGGTGCTGACGGTGGAGCCGGGCATCTATGTGCGTCCGGCGGAGGGCGTGCCCGAGGAATACTGGAACATCGGCATCCGCATCGAGGACGATGTGCTGGTGACGCACAGCGGCCACACCATCCTCAGCACCGCGCCCAAGGCCGTCGACGAGATCGAGCAACTGATGCGGCAGCAATGACGGATTCCACTTTCGACGTCGCCATCTGCGGCGCCGGCCCGGCCGGCATGGCGCTGGCCGCGCTGCTGGCCAGGCGCGGCATGGCCCCGAACCGCATCGCGCTGATCGATGCCAGGACGCTGGGGCAGGCCGGCAAGGATCCGCGCTCGATCGCGCTGTCCTGGGGCAGCCGCCAGATACTGGAAGACATCGGCGCGTGGCCGGTGGCGGCCACCGCCATCCACCAGATCCACGTGTCGCGCCGCGGCCAGTTCGGCCGCAGCCTGATCGACCGCGACGAGCACAAGCTGCCGGCGCTCGGCTACGTCACCCGCTACGGCGATCTGGTGACCGCCCTGGGCGCCGCCTGCGAACGGGCCGGCATCGTCATGCTGCGTCCCGCCCGCGTGCAGGCGATCAACGAAGGCGACGACGCCGTCGCGCTGGCGCTGGACGCCGCCGGCACCGCGCGGTCGCTGCACGCAGCCATCGTGGTGCAGGCCGAAGGCGGCTTGTTCAGCGACCAGGAAAGCAAGGCCCGCCGCCACGACTACCAGCAAACCGCGATCATCGCGCAAGTACGTGCCAGCCGGCCGGTCGAGCATCGCGCCTACGAACGCTTTACCGGGCAAGGCCCGCTGGCGCTGCTGCCGCAAGGCGACGAATATTCATTGGTCTGGTGCGTGCGCCCCGAGTCGGCGGCGCGCCTGCAAGGCCTGGACGATGACGCCTTCCTGGCCGAACTGGGCGCCGCGTTCGGCGAGCGCCTCGGCCGCTTCACGCACGCTTCTCCGCGCCTGGCTTTCCCGCTCGGCCTGAACGCGGATCCGCGCGGCACCGTCCGCACCGTCGCCATCGGCAACGCCGCGCAAACGCTGCATCCGGTCGCCGGGCAGGGCCTCAACCTCGGCCTGCGCGACGTCACCGTGCTGGCACGGCTGCTGGCGCAAGGCGCCAATCCGGCGATGCTGGCGCAATTCACCGAACTGCGCCGCCAGGACCGCGACACGACCGTACGCCTGACCGACACCATGGCCCGCGTTTTCGCCAACGATTCGCCGGCCCAGGCGCTGCTGGGCCTGTCGCTGGCCGCCATCGACATGATCGGCCCCGCCCGCGGCGTGCTGGCCGAACTGATGATGTACGGCCGCCGTTGACCTGAGAACACACAGGTGGGCTAGCCCGCCCAACTCCCTGTGGTAAACCCTCGCTTTCGACCTCTCTTTTCCTCTCTTTTTCTTGCCTTACCTCGCTTTTTGAACTTCTTCCAAAATTTGCGGTCTAAAGAAATGAAAAGTGAAGAAAAGAGAGGAGAAAGCAGAATGTTTACCACAGTGAGCGTGCAGTTCTCTACTGATACCCTGCTCCGGCTGGTCGAGCGGCTGCGCCGCGACGGCGGCGTGCAGGACTTGTCCGAAGCAATGAACGCGGCGCTGGAATTCTGGCTCGACGCCAAAAAGGCGCTGCCTCCCGGCTCCGATCCTGGCAACGTGCGCGGCTACCAATGGAAATCGTTGTTTCTGCCTGAAGGCACGATCCTGCGATCGTGGAGTTATGGAGAGCACAACTACGCACGAGTGGAAGGCGACAAGATCATTCACGAAGGGCAATCTGTGACGCCCAACGAATTTGCCCGCTCCTTCGCGCGCACCGCGCGCAACGCCTGGTTCGACCTGTCCGTCAAATTCCCGGGCGAAAAGCATTTCAAGATGGCGAACCTGCTGCGCAAGGAGCAGGCGAAGCAGGAAGAGCTGCGGACGCAAGCGCAGCCCGGGGCTGCGGCTGCCGTGGTCTCTGTCGTGCCCCCGTCTTTACCCGTCCCGGTCCAAGTCAAGCCGGCACCGGAGCCATCCCCCGCTCCGGCCAGAAATACCGACCACGAGCCGGGATGGAATCTTCCAGAGCGGCGCAAATTCCGCTACCGCCTGGAAGACGTGGCCTACTAGACTAGGTGCGGGTGATCGAAGCGCCGCCGTCGACCAGCGAGGCGGTGCCGGTGACGAAGGACGAGTCGTCCGACGCCAGGTACAGCACCGAGCGCGCCAGCTCTTCCGGCTGCGCCACGCGTTTCAGCGCATGCAGGTTGGTGACGAAGGAGGTCGACTCCGGCGTATCGTTCATGTCGCGATACATCGCCGTATCGACGGCGCCCGGCAGCACCGCGTTCACGCGCACGCCCTGCGGGCCGTATTCCGCCGCCAGCGCCTGCGTCAGCCCGATCAGGCCGGCCTTGCTGGCCGCGTAAGCCGCCACGCCCGGGAAGGCGAAGCTGTAGCCGACGAAGGTCGAGGTGAAGATCACCGAACCGCCGCCATGCTTGATCATTTCAGGAACCTGGTGCTTGGCGCCGAGGAAGGCGCTGGTCAGGTTGGCGGCGAGGGTGTCGTTCCAGCCCTGCTCGGAAACGCCGGTGGTTGCGCCCATTTCGCCCAGCGTGCCGGCGTTGTTGTAGGCGATGTCCAGGCGGCCGTAGGCTTCCACCGCGGCGGCGACCAGTTGCGCGTTGAACGATTCGGAAGTGACATCGCCGGCCAGCGCGATGGCGGCACCGCCGTCGGCGACGATTTCAGCAACGAGGGTATCGAGTTCGGCCTGGCGGCGCGCGGCCACCACGACTTTGGCGCCTTCGGCGGCGAACAGTTTGGCGGTGGCGCGGCCGATGCCGGAAGATGCACCGGTGACGATGGCGACTTTGTTTTGCAAGCGGTTCATGGTGAGGCTCCTTGTGGTGGGTTGATGTAGCCATGGTAGGCTTCACCAACACCACCAACAATCACCTCAAAGCTAAGACATCATTCACAAAATGTGAATTACTCCACAGCCTTGACCATGTCCTCGATGACCTTCTTCGCATCGCCGAACACCATCATGGTGTTGGCCTGGTAGAACAGCTCATTGTCCAGGCCCGCGTAGCCGGAGGCCATCGAACGCTTGTTGACGATGATGCTCTTGGCCTTGTAGGCCTCCAGGATGGGCATGCCGGCGATCGGCGATTTCGGATCTTTGGCGGCCGGGTTGACCACGTCGTTGGCGCCGAGGATCAGCACCACGTCGGTCTGGCCGAATTCGCCGTTGATATCCTCCATCTCGAACACCTGGTCGTACGGCACCTCGGCTTCGGCCAGCAGCACGTTCATGTGGCCCGGCATGCGGCCCGCCACCGGGTGGATCGCATACTTGACGGTCACGCCCTTGTGCGTCAGCTTCTCGACCAGCTCCTTCAGCGAGTGCTGCGCGCGCGCCACGGCCAGGCCGTAGCCAGGCACGATGATCACGCTTTCGGCGTTGGCCATGATGAACGAGGCGTCGTCCGCCGAACCGGATTTGACCGGACGCTGTTCCTTCGAACCGCCGCCGCCCGCTTCCGCCGGCGCGCCGCCGAAGCCGCCCAGGATCACGTTGAAGAACGAACGGTTCATCGCCTTGCACATGATGTACGACAGGATCGCGCCGCTTGATCCGACCAGCGACCCGGCGATGATCAGCATCGCGTTGTTCAGCGAGAAGCCGATGCCCGCCGCCGCCCAGCCGGAGTACGAGTTCAGCATCGACACCACCACCGGCATGTCGGCGCCGCCGATGGGGATGATGATCAGCACGCCGAGCACGAAGGCGATCGCGGTCATGATCAGGAACGGCACCCACGCCGGCTCGTTGCCGCCGGCGAAGCAGAACGCCAGGCCCAGGCCGACCATGACGATGGCCAGGATCAGGTTCAGCATGTGCTGGCCGGCAAAGCTCACCGGCGCGCCCTGGAACAGGCGGAACTTGTACTTGCCCGACAGCTTGCCGAACGCGATCACCGAACCGGAGAACGTGATCGCGCCGACGAAGGTGCCGATGAACAGCTCGATGCGGTTGCCGAACGGCAGCGCCTCGCCCACGGCGGCGATGCCGAAGGCGTGCGGTTCCGACACGGCGGCCACCGCGATGCAGACGGCGGCCAGGCCGATCAGCGAGTGCATCGCCGCGACCAGTTCCGGCATCTTGGTCATCTCGACCTTCTTCGCCAGCACCGCGCCGATGCCGCCGCCGACGATGACGCCCAGCGCCACCAGGCCGAGGCCCATGCCGCCGGAAGTGCCCGCCACGGCGGCCGCCGTCGCTTCCGCCTTCAGCTTCAGGATCAGCGCGATCGTGGTGACGGCCGCGATGGCCATGCCCGACATGCCGAACGCATTACCGGTACGCGCCGTGGACGGCGACGACAACCCTTTCAGCGCCTGGATAAAGCACACCGATGCGATGAGATACATCATCGTCACCAGGTTCATGGAGATGAAATTCATGCGTGCTCCTCCTTGATGGCCACGACGGGCTTCGCCTTGGGCTCTTTTTTCTTGAACATCTCCAGCATGCGCTGCGTGACCAGGAATCCGCCGAACACGTTGACGGCGGCCAGCGCCACCGCGACGGTGCCGGCGACCTGCCCGATCACGCCTTCGGTCAGCGAGGCGGCCAGCATGGCGCCGACGATGATGATCGCCGAGACGGCGTTGGTGACCGCCATCAGCGGCGTATGCAGCGCCGGCGTGACGGTCCAGACCACGTGGTAGCCGACATAGATGGCGAGCACGAAGATGATCAGATTGATGATGGTGTGGCTGACTTCCATGATGGTTCTCCTTCTTATTTTCTTACTTATTTTCGTAACAATTCGCCGCCGGAGCACAGCAGCGTGGCCTTGATGATTTCGTCTTCGCGGTCGATCACCAGCTTGTCTTCCTTGTCGATGATCAGCTTGAGGAAGTCCAGCACGTTGCGCGCGTACAACGCCGACGCGTCGGCCGCCACCAAGGTCGCCAGGTCCGGCTCGCCGACGATGTGCACGCCGTGCCTGACCACGGTTTTACCGAGTTCCGACAACGGGCAGTTGCCGCCCTGCGACACGGCCAGGTCGACGATCACCGAGCCCGGCTTCATGGCCTTGACCGTCTCCTCGGAAATCAGCACCGGCGCAGGACGCCCCGGTATCAGCGCGGTGGTGATGATGATGTCGGCCAGCTTGGCGCGTTCGTGCACCAGCTCGGCCTGGCGGCGCATCCAGTCCGCCGGCATCGGCCGCGCATAGCCGCCCACGCCCTTGGCGATTTCCTTTTCCTCGTCGGTCAGCAAAGGCACGTCGATGAACTTGGCGCCCAGCGACTCCACCTGCTCCTTGACCGGCGGCCGCACGTCCGACGCCTCGATGACCGCGCCCAGCCGCTTGGCCGTCGCGATCGCCTGCAGGCCGGCCACGCCCACGCCCATGATCAGCACCCGCGCCGCCTTGACGGTGCCGGCGGCGGTCATCAGCATCGGCATGAAGCGCTGGTAGGTGTTGGCCGCCACCATCACCGCCTTGTAGCCGGCGATGTTGGCCTGCGACGACAGCACGTCCATCGACTGCGCGCGGGTGATGCGCGGCACGGCCTCCAGCGCGAACGCCTGCAGCCCCGCCGCCGCCATCGCCGCGTTGTTGTCCGCGTCGAAGGGGTTGAGCATGCCGATCACCACCGTGCCGGCCTTGATCAGCGCCCGTTCCTCGGCGCTGGGGGCGCGCACCTTCAGAACCACGTCCGCCGCGTAGGCTTCCGCCGCGCCAACGATTTGTGCGCCCGCCGCCGCATAGGCCTCGTCGGTCACCGAGGCCGAAATGCCGGCTCCCGATTGCACGACCACCTGATGCTTGGTTGCGAGTTTCTTGACTGTCTCGGGCGTTGCCGCGACCCGGGTCTCCCCCGGCCGTGTCTCGGCCGGTATGCCTATTCTCATGCTGCCTCCAAAAGGATTAATAAACTGACTAGAATCTAACACGGAATGCCGGGACAGCAACGCCCCTCGTTGGCCCCATCATACCCAATGAATTTTTATCAATAAATAGCGGTTTCATCACATCATTTATTACTATTTATCATGAATTGCCCGCTAAAAGCTTAATCCGACACAAAGCTTGTATCTTTTTGCTACGTTCCCGCCATTCGCCAGCGGCGTTCCAGACCAAATGCCAGGAACAGGCTAAAATGTCGGCTCTTTTCAAGGATGACTCATGCCGCGTATCTGGAAACCCTCTGTGACTGTTGCCGCCATCGTGGAAAAGGATGGCAAGTTCCTGCTGATCGAAGAAGAGACCAGCGACGGCATCCGCATCAACCAGCCGGCCGGCCACCTGGACCCGCACGAATCGCTGGAACAGGCGGTGATCCGCGAAACGCTGGAGGAAACCGCCTACGACTTCACGCCGACCGCGCTGGTGGGCATGTATATGTCGCGCTACACCTCCAACCGCACCGGCGAGGAAGTGACGTATCTGCGCTTCACCTTCTGCGGCGTGCCGGGCGCCCAGCACGACCGGCCGCTGGACGAGGGCATCCTGCGCACCATGTGGCTGACGCGCGACGAACTGGCCGCCTGCGCCGACCGCCACCGCAGCCCGACCGTGCTGCAGTGCGTCGACGAATACCTGGCCGGGCGCCGCGCCCCGCTGGAACTGATACAAACCCACACCTCGGTGTACAAGCAAGCGGTGAGCACCGCGAATGGATAGGCAGGATTAGCAAGATGAGCAAGAAAAAAGTCGTCATCGGTATGTCGGGCGGAGTCGATTCCTCGGTCGCGGCGTGGATGCTCAAGGAACAGGGCTACGACGTGGTCGGCCTGTTCATGAAGAACTGGGAAGACGACGACGATTCCGAATACTGCTCGACGCGCCAGGACTGGATCGACGCGGCCAGCGTGGCCGACGTCATCGGCGTCGACATCGAGGCCGTCAACTTCGCCTCCGAATACAAGGACCGCGTGTTCGCCGACTTCCTGCGCGAATACCAGGCCGGCCGCACGCCCAACCCGGACGTGCTGTGCAACGCCGAGATCAAGTTCAAGGCCTTCCTCGACCACGCCATGCACCTGGGCGCCGACCTGATCGCCACCGGCCACTACGCGCGTGTGCGCCGGAACGGCGAGCGCCACGAGCTGCTGAAGGCGGTCGACCACACCAAGGACCAGAGCTATTTCCTGCACCGGCTGAACCAGGCCCAGCTGTCGAAGACGCTGTTCCCGCTGGGCGAGATCCCCAAGACCGAGGTGCGCAAGATCGCCGAGAAGCTGGCGCTGCCGAACGCGGCCAAGAAGGATTCGACCGGCATCTGCTTCATCGGCGAGCGGCCGTTCCGCGAATTTTTGAACCGCTACCTGTCGTACAAGCCGGGCCCGATGAAGACGCCGGACGGCAAGGTGGTCGGCGAGCACGTCGGCCTGAGCTTCTACACGCTGGGCCAGCGCAAGGGCATCGGCGTCGGCGGCATGAAGGCGTACAAGAACCCTGACGGCAGCAGCGACGCCTGGTACGTGGCGCGCAAGGATGTGGCCGAGAACACGCTGTACATCGTCCAGGGCCACGAGCATCCGTGGCTGCTGTCGTCGCGGCTGCGCGCCGACCAGGCCAGCTGGATCGCCGGCGAGGCGCCGTCGGCGCGCGCGATGTCGGCCAAGACCCGCTACCGCCAGGCCGACGTGGCGTGCGAGCTCGCCCCGGAAGGCGATACCGATTTCGCGTTGAAGTTCATGGATGCCCAGTGGGCGGTGACGCCGGGCCAATCGGCCGTGCTGTACGACGGCGACGTCTGCCTCGGCGGCGGCATCATCGACAGCTCGACCTTCGTCGGCTAAGCCGGCGCGCCGTCGTCCGCCTGCGGCGCATCGGCGGCCTTCGCCAGCGCCGCGCGCTGGCGCTTGACCATCGCGATCACCGTGTTGCGTATCGTATTGAGCACGGTGTCGGCCTTGAACGGCTTGACGATGAAGCCGTTCACGCCCATCGCGTGCGCGGCCTGCACGGTGGCCGCGTCGAATTCGCTCGAGACCATGAAGATCAGGGTCTTCGGCCAGTTGGTCTTGATTTCGCGCACCACGTCCTCGCCGTTTTCGATCTGCTCGCGGGCGATGCAGACGATGTGCGGATGATGCTTGATCAGCAGCGCCAGGCCGCTGGCGCAGGTGTGGGTCTGGCCCACCACGTCGTAGCCGCCGTCCAGCAGCACCGTGTTGAGCAGCCCGCGTGCGACGGCGCTGGTGTCGATAATGACCGCTTTTAACATCTTGCAAACCTTGTTCTAGTGGCCGCGTGCGCGCCTAGAAAGTCTCCCAGGCCAGCATATTCCAGGTCACCCCGACCCGCACGTCCGTTTTTAATTGCACCAATTGTCGAGAAAGATACAGCATTTCGCGTTCTTTTCGTAGTGTTTCGCCCAGCGTGTCCTTCAGAATCCCGGCGCCGGCCATGATCGCGTCCAGAGTGCCGTATGTACGCAACAGTCGGGCCGCCTTCTTGACGCCGACCTTGGACACGCCGGGGATGGAATCGGTGGCGTCGCCCATCAGCGCCAGCAGGTCCGGCAGCTGCTCGGGCGGCACGCCCCACTTCCGCTCGACCCAGGCGTGGTCGTGCCATTCGCTCTTGAAATGGTCCCACACGCGGGCGCCCTGCGCGATCAGGCCGTGCAGGTCCTTGTCGGTGCTGGCGATGGTGGCCTCGCCGCGGCCGTCGGCCAGCCAGCGCAGCACCACCGTGCCGATGACGTCGTCGGCCTCCACCTCCGGCAGCGACACCACGTGCAGGCCGAACTCGCGCAGCTTGTCGTAGAAGGCCGGCAGCGCCTCGCGCAGCGGCGACGGCATCGGCGCGCGGCCCTCGCGGTAGCCGGCGTACAGCTCGTGGCGCCAGGTGCGGCCGCCGAAGTCGAAGGCAGGCAGCACATGGGTCGGTTCGTGGTCGGTGACCAGCTTGCGGAAAGAGGACAGCGCGTGGCGCAGCGCGATCTCGGCCTTTTCCGGGCTGTCGGGTTCGGGGCTGGCTTCGTAGACGCGGCGCACAATATTGAGGCCGTCGATGGCAAGGAGTCTACCCATGTTCAACATCATCCGGGCTTGTTCAAGCCGCCATTCTACCGCACCGCCGCACCGGCCCGGCTTGATCTATTTCAGCAGCTCGTAAGGGCCGCCGCGCTCGAGCGCGCGCTGGAACGCCGGGCGGCTGTGGATGCGTTGGAGGAAGGCGCTCAGGTTCGGCCGGCTCGCGTCCAGCCCGGCGCGCGCGGCGGCCGCCTCCAGCGGAAAGCTCATCTGGATGTCGGCCGCCGTGAACTCGGCGCCGGCAAACCACGGCGTCTTGTTCAGCTCCGCCTCCAGGTAATCCAGGTGCGCCGCGATCTGCGGCAGGATGTAGCTGGTCTTGACCTTGCGGGCGATGGCGCGCGCGATCGGCTTGACGAAGAACGGCGCCGGGCTGGTCTCGACCCGGTCGAAGACCAGCTTCATCAGCAACGGCGCCATCGCCGAGCCCTCGGCGTAGTGCAGGAAGTAGGTCCAGCGGCGCCGTTCCGCCGTGCCGGCCGGCGGCACCAGGCGGCCGTTGCCGTAGGTCTCGATCAGGTACTCGACGATCGCGCCCGACTCGGCCACCACGATGTCGCCGTCGGTGATCACCGGCGACTTGCCCAGCGGGTGGATCGCGCGCAGTTCCGGCGGCGCCAGCATGGTTTTCCTGTCGCGCTGGTAGCGCACGATCTCGTATTCCAGGCCCAATTCCTCCAGCAGCCACAGCACCCGCTGCGAGCGCGAATTATTCAGATGGTGGACTACGATCATGGTCAGCTTCCCGAAAAAAAGAACGGCCGTGCGCCGCAACCCCGCTAGCTTAGCATTGTTGTCCATCTTGCGCGCCCCCGCCATAGACTGATGGATTCCCCTGAGAAACAGCAGTACACTGCCCCCATCAGTGGCCTACCGGAGCGTCCATGAACCTGTTTTCACCGCGTTACCTCGTGTTTGTTGCAGCTGTCGTCACGCTGGCCGCCTCGCTGGCGCTGGGCGCGCCGTGGTGGATTCCGCTGACCGCCGCCGCGCTGACCGTCGTCGGCATCACCGACCTGCTGCAAACCAAGCGCGCGCTGCGGCGCAACTATCCGATCCTGGCGCACTTCCGCTTCTTCTTCGAATCGATACGGCCCGAGATCCGCCAGTACTTCCTGGAAGACGACACGGTGGCCGAGCCGTTCTCGCGCAACCAGCGCAGCATCGTCTACCAGCGCGCCAAGATGGACACCGACAAGCGCCCGTTCGGCACCCAGATGGACGTCTACGCGCCCGGCTACGAATGGATCAACCATTCGATCAGCCCGGCGCCCGAGCAGCACCACGACTTCCGCATCGAGATCGGCAACCACCCGGACTGCCCGCGCGCGCAGCCGTATTCGGCCAGCGTGTTCAACATCTCGGCGATGAGCTTTGGCGCCCTGTCGGCCAACGCCATCCTGGCGCTGAACGGCGGCGCCAAGGCCGGCGGCTTCATGCACGACACCGGCGAAGGCAGCATCAGCCCCTACCACCGCCAGAACGGCGGCGACCTGGTGTGGGAAATCGGCTCCGGCTACTTCGGCTGCCGCAACGCCGACGGCAGCTTCTCCGAGGCGAACTTCGTCGCCAACGCCACCTCGCCGCAGGTCAAGATGATCGAACTGAAGCTGTCGCAGGGCGCCAAGCCCGGCCACGGCGGCGTGCTGCCGGGCGCCAAGGTGACGATAGAAATCGCCACCACGCGCGGCGTCACGCCGGGCCAGGACTGCATCTCGCCGTCCAGCCATTCGGCCTTCAGCACGCCGCTGGAAATGCTGGCCTTCATCGACAAGCTGCGCACGCTGTCCGGCGGCAAGCCGACCGGGTTCAAGCTGGCCATCGGCCATCCATGGGAATTTTTCGGCATCGTCAAGGCGATGCTGGCCAGCGGCATCACGCCGGACTTCATCGTGGTCGACGGCGGCGAGGGCGGCACCGGCGCGGCGCCGGTCGAGTTCACCGACCACATCGGCACGCCGCTGCAGGAAGCCCTGCTGCTGGTGCACAACACGCTGGTGGGCGCCAACCTGCGCGACAAGATCAGGATCGGCGCCTCGGGCAAGATCATCACCGCCTTCGACATCGCCCGCATCCTCGCGCTGGGCGCCGACTGGTGCAATTCCGCGCGCGGCTTCATGTTCGCGCTGGGCTGCATCCAGTCGCAGAGCTGCCACACCGACCACTGCCCGACCGGCGTCGCCACCCAGGACAAGCAGCGCCAGCGCGCGCTGGTGGTGCCGGACAAGACCCGGCGCGTGGCCAACTTCCACCAGAACACCCTGAAGGCGCTGGCGCAGCTGATCGCCGCCGCCGGCCTGACGCACCCGTCGCAACTGAAGCCGCACCACCTGGTGCGGCGCATCTCGACCAACCAGGTCAAGCTGGCGTCGACCCTGCTGCCGTATCTGGAACCGGGCGAGCTGCTGGACCCGAGCCAGCTGTCGCGCCTGTCGCCGGTGTTCGGCCTGTACTGGCCGATGGCGCAGGCGGAGTCGTTCAATCCGCTTTGCTAGGAAGGCGTGGCAATCAGCGCTGCACGTGCAGCTTGATGACGCGCTTGAGCGGCGCGGAGGCGGGGGCGTCGGACGACGCGGACGGCGTGGTCTCGCACGAGCCGCAGCTGGCGCAGCCGTCGCCGCAGCTCGATTTCGTGTTAAACAGTTTAGCCAGTTTGTTCTGGTCGAAGCCGCGCCGGGACAGCAGGTAGACGATCTGCTTGCGCAAGGCCGCCGGCAGGTACTTGGTGCAGAAATGCGCCAGCGCCGCCACCACGATCAAAGCCACGATCACTTGCTGCCACATGGTCAGCCTCCGATAAAGAACAGTGAAATGCGATAAGTCAGGAACGACGCCGTATAGGCCAGCGCGAACATGTAGCCGGCCATCAGCAGCGGATAGCGGATGCTGTTGGTCTCGCGGCGCACCACGCTCAAGGTCGACATGCACTGCGGCGCGAACACATACCAGGCCAGCAGCGACAAGGCCGTCGGCAGCGCCCACGAGCTGGCGATGATGGGCGTCAGCGACTGCGCCAGTTCCTCGCCGCTCTGCGACAGCGCATACACGGTGCCCAGCGCGCCGACCGCCACTTCGCGCGCGGCCAGGCCCGGCACCAGCGCGATGCAGATCTGCCAGTTGAAACCGATAGGCGCGAACACGTATTCGAGACCGCGCCCCAGGATGCCCGCCAGGCTGTAATAGATGGCCGGATGCGTCGCCCCTTCAGGCGCGCCGGGGAAGGAGCTGAGGAACCACAGCAGCACCATCAAGGTCAGGATGATGGTGCCGACGCGCGACAGGAAGATCTTGCAGCGCTCCCACAGGCCCAGCGCCAGGTTCTGCAGATGCGGCCAGTGGTAGTCCGGCAGCTCCAGCATCAGCGGCTGCTGGTGGCTCGAGCCCATGGTGCGCTTCATGAAGTAGGCCACCGCCATCGCCGACGCGATGCCGGCGAAGTACAGCGCGAACAGCACCAGGCCCTGCAGGCTCATGAAGCCGCCCACTTCGCGCTCCGGGATGAAGGCCGCGATGATCAGCGCATACACCGGCAGCCGCGCCGAGCAGGTCATCAGCGGCGCGATCATGATGGTCACCAGCCGGTCGCGCGGATTCTGGATCGTGCGCGCCGCCATGATGCCGGGAATGGCGCAGGCAAAGCTGGACAGCAGCGGAATGAAGGCGCGCCCCGACAGGCCGACGCCGCCCATCAGCCGGTCCAGCAGGAAGGCCGCGCGCGGCAGGTAGCCGCAGTCCTCGAGGATCAGGATGAAGAAGAACAAGATCAGGATCTGCGGCAGGAACACCAGCACGCTGCCGGCGCCACCGAGGATGCCTTCGACCAGCAGGCTGCGCAGCAGGCCGTCGGCCATCGCCCCCTTGATCAGGCCGCCGACGCCGTCGACGCCGGCCTTGATCATGTCCATCGGCACATTGGCCCAGCTGAACACGGCCTGGAACACCAGGAACATCAGCACCGCCAGGATCACCGGCCCCAGCGCCGGATGCAGCACCACGTTGTCGATCTTCTCGGTCAGGTTGCCGGTGTCGTGGAAATCGCTGCTGACCAGCGCCAGGATGCGGCGCACTTCGCGCTGCGTCTCCTCCACGCTGACGGCGTCGATCGCCGACAGCGGCTGCGGCGTGCTCACGTGCAGCGGCCACATCTCGTCGAGCGCGCGCAGCAGCGACTTCTCGCCGCCGGCCTGCACCGCCACCGTCTCGACCACCGGCATGCCCAGCTCCATCGCCAGGCGGTCGGCGTCGATCTCGATGCCGCGCTTCTTGGCCACGTCGACCATGTTCAGCGCCAGTATCATCGGCAGGCCCAGGCGCTTGATCTCCAGCACCAGGCGCAGGTTCAGGCGCAGATTGGTCGCGTTGACCACGCACACCACTACGTCCGGCGATTGCTCGCCCGCGCGCAGCCCGGCCACCACGTCGCGCGTGATCGCCTCGTCCGGCGTGTGGGCAGACAAACTATAAGCACCGGGCAGGTCCAGCACGCGGAAGGCGTTGCCGGCCGGCGAGTTGAACGAGCCTTCCTTGCGTTCGATGGTCACGCCGGCGTAGTTGGCCACCTTCTGGCGCGCGCCGGTCAGGCGGTTGAACAGCGCGGTCTTGCCGCAATTCGGATTGCCCAGCAACGCCACCATCGGCGTCCTGGAGACGACCGGCGCTTCCGGCACTGGTTTTTCTACTGCACCCATGGTTTATTCCGGTTGGATCGAGATCAGCGCCGCCTCGAAACGGCGCAGCGCGAAAGTGGAGTTGCCGACCTTGATCGCCAGCGGCTCGCCGCCCGGCATGCCGCGCTTGAGCATGCGGATTTTCTCGCCCGGCACGAAGCCCAGCTCCATCAGCCGGCGCGCCAGCGTGGAGCCGTCCTCGTGCACGTCGCCGGGGGCGACATGCACCACGGTGGCGCTGCCGCCTACCTTCAGGGCATCGAGAGTGATCAGGGGAACAGCGTGCGTCATGGGCTAAGTCCGTTCAAGGCTTGCCGGCGGGCAGCAAAAACGCGTTCTCGCCGGAAATAAGATACTAGCATTATAAACGGTAATGCGAATTACTTCTATTTGCGCTTGCATCTGGATTCAAGTTGAGGCAGTATACGCTTAATGATAATGATTCGCATTAAGTAGCTAAGAAGCAATCATGTCGCTCTGTTATTTGTTCTCATGTAGCTTAGCCAGAAGGTGTAGCAATGATTGTATGTGTCTGCAACAACATATCTGATCGTGAAATCCGTCAAGCCATGGAGCTGGGCATCACCAGCATGGAAGAACTGTGCCGCGACCTGGGCGTGGCGACCTGCTGCGGCCAATGCTTCTCCTGCGCCGAGGAAATCCTGAACGAGCACCTGGCCGGCGCCGGGCTTCAGGAAACACAATTGAAGCGTCCCGTCTTCACCAACTAAGACTGTCTATATGAACACCATGGTTTATGGCCGGACGGCGCCAGCGCCCTCCGGAGATGCTGTCGGCTTGCCCGCGCAATTGCAGCGGCAATGGCAAACGCGCGGCCGCAAGTTCGCGCCGCTGGCCGCCATCGTCCTCGGCCATGCGTTCATGTTTTACCTGTTCCAGTCGGGCATGCTGCACAAGGCGGCGCACGCGATGATGCCGCAGGTGGTCAACATCACCTTTGTCGCCTCGCCGGAACCGCTGAAAGCGCCCGCGCCGCCGCCCAAGACAGTGCCGGTGGTGCACAAGGCGCCTGCTTACGTGCCGCCGCTGCCCCAGCTGAACATCGTGCAGACGGAACCGGCCATCACCGCCGCGCCGGTGCAGCCGCGCAACAGCGAGCCGGTCGCCGTAGCCGCGCCGGCGGCAACGCCCGCGCCGGCCCATGCGGCCGCACCGGCCGCGCCGAAAACCGTGTCAGGTGTGGAATATGTGCGGGCGCCGCAGCCGGTGTATCCAAGCATCTCGCGCCGCATGGGCGAGAGCGGCACCGTGATGCTGCGCGTGCTGATCGGCGAAAAAGGCCAGGCGGTGCAAGTGGATATCCAGAAATCGTCCGGCTCGGCCAACCTCGACGAGGCCGGCCGCCAGGCCGTGCTGCGCGCGCTGTACAAGCCGTGCTATGAGGACGGCAAGCCGGTGCCCGTGTACGCGCTGGTGCCGATCAACTTCCAGCTGGGCTAAGCCCGGCTCTCAAACGTCCAGGCGCCCCTCGACCGAGTCGTCGAGCGTCTTGCCGATGACGGCGCCGATCAGCATCTTGACGCTGGCCACCGCCCTGCCATGGCGGGTATCCCAATAATAGCCGTAGGTCGGCGCGAACTTGATCAGCGTGATGCGCGGATCGTCTTCGCCGCCGGTAAACCACGTCTTCATCGTAAAGCTCCACAACTCCTTCAGCTTGAGCGGATCGCGCAGCACCGTGGCGATGCCTTCCAGGTGCATGAACTCGGCGTTGCCCGTCCCCTGGAAATACAGCGTGGCCGACGGCTCGACCGCCAGCTCCTGGTTCTTCAGGCTGTCGCTGGCGCTGATGAACCACAGGTTGCCCTGCTCGTCGACCTGCAGCGCCGTCATCGGCCGCGCGTCGCCGGGGCCGCCCTGCGCGTCGCTGGTGCAGAAGAAGCAGCCTGGCGTGCTGTCGACGAAGTCCTTGATTTTCTTGACGGCATCCTCGCCGATCAAGTCCCGATGATGTTCTGTTGTATCCATGGCGATGCGCTCCGGTGGGGATGGTGGACCGATACTACCCCCGGCGGCGTCAGCACATCGTGCTGTTCCTCACACATCGGCCCACATGCGCAGCAGATTGTGATAATGGCCGGTCAGTTCCACGGTGATATCCGAGTCGCCGTGCCTGGCGCGCAGCTTCTGGATGTTCTGGTCCAGCTCGAACAGCATGCCGCGCTTGGCGTCCTCGCGCACCATGCTCTGCGTCCACATGAACGAGCTGACGCGCTCGCCCCTCGTCACCGGCTCGACCCGGTGCACGCTGCTGGCCGGGTAGACGATCAAATCGCCCGCCGCCAGCTTGACCTCGTGCGTGCCGTAGGCATCCATCACCACCAGTTCGCCGCCGTCGTACTCCTCCGGCTCGCTGAGGAACAAGGTGGACGACACGTCGGCCCGCATCGCGTTCGCGGTGCCGGGGCGGGTGCGCACCGCGCCGTCGACATGCATGCCGTAGTGCTCGCCGCCGGCATAGCTGTTGAAGTACGGCGGCAGGATGCGCAGCGGCAGCACCGCGGCGAAAAACATCGGATGCTGGGCCAGCGCCTGCGTGATGAAGCCGCCCAGCTCCTGCGCCAGCGGCGACATGTCCGGCAGCTGGCGGTTGCGCTTGACCTGCGCGCTCTGTTCGCCGGCGGTGGCGCGGCCGTCGATCCAGTCGGCCTGCGCCAGGCGCTGGCGGATTTCCTGCACCTGCGGCTTGGTCAGCACGGCGGGGATATGCAGCATCATCGGACGTCCTTGGCGGTGAGTGGCATGCGAATGTTAATTGTTTTCATTAGCGCCAACAATCTCAGTCCGGGCATATTGCTACAGTTTGGCCGGTTTCTGCCTGCGAGACTACGTGCCGGAAGGTGGTTCGTGGCAAAATGTCAGTATTCCACCACCATTTTAGAAAGCCTCCCATGAAGGGTGACCCAGAAGTAATCCGATTGCTGAATGCTCAGCTGACCAACGAACTCACCGCCATCAACCAGTACTTCCTGCACGCGCGCATGTACCGCCACTGGGGCCTGGAAAAGATCGCGAAAAAAGAGTACGAGGAATCGATCGGCGAAATGAAGCACGCCGACAAACTGATCGACCGCATCCTGATGCTGGACGGCCTGCCCAACCTGCAAGCCATGCACAAGATCATGATCGGCGAAAACACCGAAGAAATGATCGGCTGCGACCTGAAGCTGGAAAAAGGCGCGCAGATCACCGTCAAGGAAGGCATCGCGGCCGCCGAGAAGGCCGCCGACTACGTGTCGCGCGACCTGCTGCTGACGATACTGGAAGACACTGAAGAGCACATCGACTGGCTCGAGACGCAGCTGGACCTGGTCGGCAAGATCGGCATCCAGAACTACCTGCAAAGCCAGATGAACGAGGACTAAGCTCTACGCCGCCTCGTCAAGCCGCAGCTTCGCCTGCGGCTTTTTTATTTTCACCGCCAGCACGGCCAGCGCGCCGCACAGCATCAGCCCGCCGGCCAGCCGGATCACGTTCTCTGGATTGCCGCCCAACAGGCTGCGGTAGTACAGCGGCAGCGTGAAGATCTGGATGATCATCGGGATCACGATGAACATGTTAAAGATGCCCATGTAGACGCCGGTGCGCTCGGGCGGGATGCAGCCCGCCAGCATGACATACGGGTTGCCCATGATGCTGGCCCACGCCAGGCCGATGCCGACCATCGGCACGAACAGCAGCGCCGGCGTATGGATCATCGGTATCGCCAGCATGCCGATGCCGGCCAGCGCCAGGCAGATGCTGTGCGTGACCTTCGGCCCGTGGCGGCGCGTGAACGGCACCAGCGCCAGCGCGCCGATAAACGCGACGAAGTTGTAGAACGCGCCCACCTGCCCGGCCAGCAGGCCGGCGTCGCGGAAACCCTGCGAGCCCTGGTCGGTGGTGCCGTACAGGGTGGTCGACAGCGACAGCATGATGTACTGCCAATAGCAGAACATCGCATACCACTGGAACAGCTTGACCCAGGCCAGCTGCTTCATGGTCGCCGGCATCTCGCGCATCGCGCTGGCGACATCGCCCAGCGTGTGGCGCCAGCCGGCCGGACGCGCGCGGATCTGCGCCAGCTCCGCGCTGCTCAACGGATGTTCGGGCGTGGTCTTCAAGGTCCACAGCACGGAGGCGATCGAGAACACCGCGCCGATCAGGAAGGCGACGATGACGATATGCGGAATATGGCTGCCGTTGACGGCGTCCTTGTTCATGCCCAGCCACACCAGCAGCGACGGCGTCAGGTAGGCCAGCGTCTGCCCCAGGCCGGTGAAAGCGCTCTGCATCAGGAAGCCGACCGAATGCTGCCGCTCATCGAGCTTGTCGCTGACGAAGGCGCGGTACGGCTCCATCGTCACGTTGTTGGCCGCGTCCAGTATCCACAGCAGGCTGGCTGCCATCCACAGCGTGGGGCTGAACGGCATCGCCAGCAGGCCCAGGCTGCAGAGGATGGCGCCGACCAGGAAGTACGGCGTGCGCCGCCCCCAGCGCGTGACCGTGCGGTCGCTCATGGCGCCGATCAGCGGCTGCACCAGCAGGCCGGTCATCGGCCCGGCCAGCCACAAATACGGCAGGCTGGCCTCGTCCGCGCCCAGGTATTTGTAGATCGGGCTCATGCTGCTCTGCTGCAGGCCGAAACTGAACTGGATGCCGAAGAAGCCGATGTTCATGTTGACGATCTGCCAGAACGACAGGCGCGGCTTCATGACACGGCTCCGGCCCGCCACGCGGCGGCCCACGGCAGGTAGAACGCGATATCCGCCGGCACCGCGCCGGAGATGCCGCAAATGGCGCCGGCAAAGGCGTTGGCCCGCGCCAGCGTGAGCGCCAGCGGCCAACCCTGCAATTGCCCGTACAGGAACACGGCCGAGAAGGCGTCGCCGGCGCCGACCGTATCGACGATGCGCACCGGCGCGTGGCAATCCTGGTTGGACGTGACCGTGCCGTCGGCGCCGAAGTGCAGCGCGCCGCGCTCGCCCAGCGTGACGATCAGGCCTTGCAGCGAGAAGATGCGCATCAGCGCCTGACAGGCCTCCACCATCTCGGCGCCGTCGATGGCCTTGGTGCCGGGCTTGGTGTGGGTATACCAGCTGAACAAATCCTTGAGCTCATCCTCGTTGACCTTGACGATGTCCGCCAGGTGCAGCGACTCGAAGGCGCAGCGCTCCGTCACCTGGCCCTCGCGCACGTTCAGGTCCAGATAGCGCTGCGCGCCGGACGCATCGAGCATGGCCCGCAGCGCTGCGCGCGAACGCTCGTGCCGCTGCGCCATGGTGCCGAAGTAGATGACGCCGGGCGCGGCCTGCGCCAACGCGGCCAGCGCCGGCGCCGTTTCCACGTAGTCGTAGGCCTGGTCGGGCAGGATGATGAAGCGGTGGCCGTCCGCGTTGCGCTCGACCACGACGCGGCCGGTGGCCTCCTTCGCATCGATCTGCAGGCCCGCCTCGCTCATGCCGAAGCGCTCGAATTCCTTGCGCACCAGCGCACCGTTCTTGTCGGCGCCGATGCGCGTGACCATCAGCGTGGCCACGCCGAAGGCCGCCAGGTTGCGCGCGACGTTGAACGGCGCACCGCCGACGACTTGCTCGGTGATGAAATCGTCGACCAGCGCTTCGCCGAATACGGCGATGGTTTGTTGGGTCATGCTTGTCTCCACGCCCTGCTTGGGCGATTCTATATTATTTGCGTTCCAGCCAGTACATCGCATACGGTTCCAGCACCAGCGTGCCGCCCGTTGCGCAATTGGCCACGCAATCCCGCCAATCGCCCTGCAGCGCATAGCTTTGCGGCTGGCCGGAGAAATTCATCAGCGTCAGGAAGCGTTCGCCGCGCGCCAGCGCCAGCATGCCGTCCGGCGCATCGTCCAGCAATGCGCGCGGCGCGTTGGCCGCCAGTTCCTCGTGCCGCTGGCGGATGCGCACCAGCCGGGCCAGCGCCTGGTGCATCGCGCCCGGCACCGTGGATGCGTCGTAGCGATGCTTCCAGCGCTGCTCGTCGAACAATGGCCGCTGCAGCCAGCGGCTGTCCATCGCATGCTGCGGGCGATTCAGGTAGCTGTAGTCGTTTTCCATCGCCAGCTCGTCGCCCATGTACAGCACCGGCAGCGCGCCGAAGCTCAAGGCCAGGCCGTGCAGCAGCAGCATGCGGCGCAGCGCCAGCGCGCGTGCTTGCTCGTCGGCCGCGCCCTGCAAGCCCGTCAGCGAGGCGGCCATGCCGTTGCTGCCGTGCGCCGCGTTCGGATCGCTGCTCTGGAAGGCGGCGCCGCTGGCGTAGCTGCCTTCGGCGCCGCTGAAGAAGCGGGCCACGCGCGCGAGGCGCGCCGCGCTGTCGCTGCCGTCGGCGGCCGCTTCCGCGCGCAGCACGTTCCAGCCGATGTCGTCGTGGCAGCGCACGTAGCTGAGCCACGTCGCGGCGGCCGGCAGCGCGGGCGTGTTGCGTATCACCTCGCGCAGCATGCCGGTGTCCTGCTCCGCCAGCCCCACCCAGCCGGCCGCCATCAGGCTGCTGTGATAGGCGATGTGGCACTCCGGCGCGGCGGCGCTGCCCAGGTAGGCCGGCAGCTCGCGTGTCGGCACGATGGCCTCGGCCTTCAGCAGCACGCCCGGGGCGACGATATCGACAATCGCGCGCAGGGCCTGCAGCAGCTGGTGCGCTTCCGGCTGGTTCATGCTGTTGCTGCCTTCGCGCTTCCACAGGAAGGCGGTGGAGTCGAGGCGGAATACCTCGATGCCGCGATTGGCCAGGCGCAGCAGCGCGACGGCCATCTCGGCAAACACCGCCGGGTTAGCGTAGTTCAAGTCCCACTGGTAGGGATAGAAAGTGGTCCACACCCAACCGTCCAGCGCGCCGACAAAACTGAAATTGCCCGGCGCGACTTGCGGGAACACCTGGCCCAGCGTGCGCTCGTAGCGGTCCGGCATATCGCGGTCGACGAACACATGGAACATCGCGCGCGCGCCGGCGTCGCCCACCTTGGCGGCCTGCGCCCAGGCGTGATCGTCGGCCACGTGGTTCAGGATGAAGTCCGAGCACAGGCTGATGCCGGCCGCGCGCAGTTGCGCGGTCAGCGCATCCAGGTCGGCGTTGCTGCCCAGCGCCGGATCGACATCGTCGAAGCTGGAGACGGCGAAGCCGCCGTCGTTCTCGCCCGCGCGCGGGCGCAGGAACGGCAGCAGGTGCAGATAGCTGACGCCCAGCTCCTGCAGGTAAGGGATGCGCGCCGCCACGCCGCGCAAATCGCCGCCGAAGTTCTGCACGTAGGCGCAGTAGCCCAACATGCGCTGGCTCAGGAACCACTCCGGCTGCGCCGCGCGCTGGACATCCAGTGCGCGCAGCTCCGCCGGCCGCGCCGCGTACAACACGCCCAGGGACTCCATCAGATCGCCAAGCCAGGCGTCGAAACCGGCGTGGCCGCCATACAGGCCGGCCAGCAGCCGGCGCAACACCGGCTCGGCCGCCGCCAGCCGCTGCGCGGCCTGCGGTCGCAGATCGTCGGGGAGGGCCGCCAGCAGGCGGCCCGGCATTACTTTAGAAGGCATAGGACAGGCTGACTTTCGCGGCGCGGCCGGAGATCGAGCGCGCGGCATGGCCGTCGCCTTCCACTTCGGTGTAGCCGATCTTGTTAAACAGGTTGTTCACGCTCAGCGACAGGGTGGCCTTCTCCGTCACGCGGTAATTGGCGAAGGCGTTCACCACCTCATACGCCGGCAGCACGATGGTGTGCGCGTCGTCGCCCCACGACTTGCCGGTGCCGATCAAGCTGGCGCCGACGGTGACCTTGTCGAATTCGTAGGTCGGAGCGATCTGGTACACCACCTTGGCCTGGCGGCGCGGCGTGTTGCCGATCACCGCCACGTCGCCGGGCGCGGTGCCGGTGATCTTGGCGTCGGTGTAGGTCATGCCGCCGGTGACACGGAAGCCGCCGATGTTGTACGCGCCTTCCAGCTCGACGCCCTTGGCGTCGTACTGGTTGGAGGTGCTGCGCTGGGTGGTGGCCTCGTAGTTGCTCTCGTCGGTCTTGGCCTGGAACAGCGTGACGAAGGTGCTGATGCCACCGCTGCGCCACTTGACGCCGCCCTCGACCTGCTTGACGGTGTTGATGTTGATCGGCGCGCTGCCGTCGAGCGGCGTGCCGAACAGGATGCGGTCGGCATTGAAGGCCACGCCGTCGCTGACGCGGGCAAACGCCGCCAGGTTGCTGGTCACGCGATAGTTGCCACCCACCGAATACGAATTGTGATTGATCTTGTAGTCGACCTGCTGCTCGGAGGCCGCATCGTAGCGCAGGCCGCCGGTGGCGATGTTGGCGGTGCCGCTGGCGCGCTGGCGGTCCTGGCGCACGCTGGCGTCCAGGTTCAGCGGACCGGCTTCATAGCCCAGGTTCAGGTACGGCGACGTCAGCTTGTATTCCATGTCGACCGCGCGCGAGCAGCAGCCGCCGAAGGCCGGACCGACCAGGCCCGGCGTGGCGTTCGCCGTCTGCAGCAGCGCCGGTTTGTCGCCGCTGGCCTGCATCAGGTATTCGTTGAAGTTCCAGGTCAGGCCCAGCTTCTGCGTCGACAGGTACAGGCCGGCGGTGGTGGTCAGCTTGCTGCCGTCGGCCAGCTTGAAGGTCTTGGCCAGCTTGGTGTCGTTGAGCGTATTGCCGGCGTCGTCGATCGAGGTGTTGAACACCACGGCCGAGAAGGCGCGGCCGGCATAGGCCTTGCCCTTGTTCGGTCCGGTCGCGAACACGTAGTTGCCGACCGTGCCGTTGTTTGCCGCGAACACGCCGGTGAAGCGGCCGCTGTTGCTGGAGACGCGGAATTTGTCGCTCAGGTTCCAGCCCTCGCCCAGGTCGAACGAGCCTTCGAGGCCGACCGTGTCGCTCTTCACCTTCAAGCCGTCGTTGACGTTGGTCGAGACCTTGTTGTTGCTCTTGTCGAGCGTGACATCGCGCACCCAGTACGGCGAATAGAAGGTCACCTTGCGCGGATCGATGCCCGGGATTTCCTGGATCTGCTGGTTCACCACCTGCACCGGCACCGGCAGCGCGGTCGGCGACTTGTCGTCCAGGTGCTTGAACGACAGGCGGATGAAGCCGTTGTCCAGGTCATGCGTGATATTGCCGCGGATCTGGCCGCCGTTCTCGGTGCTCATGCCGGTGTTGCGCACGCCCTCGCCGGTGCGGTAGCTGCCGCCGATGAAGAAGCGCGTCTTGTCGGAGATCGGCGCGCCGTAGTCGAAGTCGAGACGCGTTTCGTCGTAGCCCAGGCCGTGGCTGATGCCGATATGGCCGCCCTTTTCCTCGCCGGTCTTGGTGATGAAGTTGATGATGCCGCCCGGCGCGTTGGTCGCCAGCGTGGAGGCCGAGCCGCCGCGCACCACTTCCAGGTGGTCCAGCGTGCCGTCGATCTTGACGTAGCTGTCCGGCGTGATGAAGTTGAAGTCGCCCGATTGCAGCACCGGCAGGCCGTCTTCCTGGATCTGCACGTAGCGCGCGCCGCCGGCCGAGATCGGCACGCCGCGCACGGTGATGTTGGCGTTGCCCTCGCCGCCCGACGATTCCGAGCGCACGCCGGGCACCGAACGCAGCACCTCGGCCGCGCTCAGCGGCGCGCCGTTCTTGATGGTATCGCCTTCCAGCGTACTGATCGACACGCTGCTTTTCATTTTCGACGAGCCTGCGGTGGTGCCGGTGACCACCACCCGCTCCATGTTGAGGCCGTCGGTGGCCGGTGCGGCCTCCTGGGCCGAGGCGCCGCCCATGTGCAGGACTGCCGTTGCAACAGCGGCAGCGATGCCGCCCAGTTTGAAGGTGCGTTGTTCCATTGTCGTCTCCAGATATTGTCGTTTTGGCCTGCCCTTTTATTGAGCAGATGCGCCATTATTCATCGGATTTCAATTTAATGCAATCGATTGCATAACGCCGCAAAAAAATATTTACATTGCACCTATCTGCCATAGAGCGAAGTCATTGCAATCGGTTGCGTAAATCACACAGAACTGGCGCGGACGATCAATTGGGTGGGAAGTTGCAGCGAAGGCGCCGGGCGGCCGTCGACCAGTTCCAGCAGCTGGGCCACCAGCGCCCGGCCGGCCTCGCGGATCGGCTGCCGCACGGTCGTCAGCGGCGGATGGAAATAGCTGGCCAGCTCGATATCGTCATAGCCGACCACGGCGACCTGGCCCGGCACGTCCAGCCCGTGCTGGCGCAGCGTGTTGATCGACGTCATGGCCATCAGGTCGCTGCCGGCGAAGACCGCGTCGAACGGCACGCCGCGGCGCAGCAACTCCTGCACCGCCTGCTTGCCGCCCTCCGGCAGGAAGGACACCGACACCTGCAGCGCTGGATCGACCGCGATGCCGGCCCGTTCCAGCGCGCGGCACTGGCCCGCGTAGCGCTGGCCCACTTCGGGCAGGTTGATGTCGCCGAAAAAGGCGATGTGCCGGCGGCCCTGCGCGATCAGGTGCGCGGCCGCCAGTTCGCCACCGGTCAGGTTGTCGCCGCCGACGGTGCAGTACAGCTGCTGCGGCAGCTGCGCGCCCCACACCACGATGGGCACGTGGCGCGCGGCCAGCTGGTTCAGCTGTTCATGGTGGCGCCACTGGCCGATCAGCACGATGCCGATGACCCGGCCCGTGTCGAACGGCGCGGCGGCCGCGTCCAGCTCCTCGGCATCGACGCGCGACACCAGCATGTCGAAGCCCAGCTCGGTCAGCGCGTCGGCCAGGCTGCCGAGCATCGACAGGAAGAAGGGATCGGACAGGTGCTGGCGCGTGGCCGAGTCGTAGGGAATGACCACGCCGACGGTGCGGTTCTGCTTCATGCGCAGGTTTTGCGCGCCGATGTTGATGGTGTACTTGAGCGAGCGCGCCAGCTCCATGATGCGCACCCGCGTCTCTTCGCTGACCAGCTTGCTGCCCGCCAACGCGCGCGACACCGTCGACGTCGACACGCCGGCCAGCCGCGCGATGTCGGCCATTTGCAGGCGCCGCTGCTGGGCGGAGCCGTCCGCGTCGGGCGGCGTGGTCTTGGGCATGGCTTACTGCGGCACGGTGTCTTTGAACGACTGGCGCTCGGACAGTTTGTCGTACAGCCGCGCCAAATTGGCGTAGTCGTCACGCCAGCTGATTTCGGGGAAGCGGAACGACAGCCAGCCCAGCGTGCAGCCGACCGCCACGTCGGCCAGCGTGTAGTGGTTGCCGGCGCAATAAGGCTGTTCGCCCAGCTTTTCCGACAGCGACGCCAGGCCCAGGTGCACCTTGCGCATCTGGCGCGCCATCCATTCCTCGCTTTGCTGCTCCACCGGGCGCTTGATGCGCTCCAGGCGCACGCTGACGGCGGCGTCCAGCATGCCGTCGGCCAGCGCTTCCCAGCACTTGATGTCGGCGCGGTCGCGGCCGTTGGGCGGCAGCAACTTGCACACGGGGGTCAGCGTATCGAGGTACTCGACCATCACGCGCGAGTCGATCATGACGTTGCCGTCTTCCATGATCAGGCTGGGCACCTTGCCCAGCGGGTTCAGCTTGTCGATGGTGGTATCCGCGGCCCACACATCTTCCAATTCAAACTCGTAGTCGAGCTTTTTTTCCGCCAAAACGACACGAACTTTGCGTACATAGGGACTGGCGAGGGAACCGATTAGTTTCATAGAGGCTTAGAGTGGAAGATCAGACAACAGTATAACATCGGCGGGGTGGGGGCCGGCCAATGGTAAAATCACGCTTTGCGCAATTTTAACCCTGCCTTTCCTCCCCCATCATGACCACTACTCCTTACTCCACGCTGTCGGCGCTGTCGCCGCTGGACGGCCGCTACGCCGGTAAAACCGATCTGCTGCGTCCCATCCTGTCCGAATCGGGCTTCATGCACCACCGCGTCAAAGTGGAAATCTCCTGGCTGCAGGCGCTGTCGCAGGCCGGCTTCGCTGAAATCAAGCCGTTCTCGGCCGCCGGCACCGCGCTGCTGGACAAGATCGCCAACGAGTTCACCGAACAGGACGCCGCCCGCATCAAGGAAATCGAAGCCGTCACCAACCACGACGTCAAGGCCGTGGAATACTGGCTCAAGGAGCAGGTCAAGGATGTGCCGGAACTGGTGGCCGCGTCGGAGTTCATCCACTTCGCCTGCACCTCGGAAGACATCAACAACACCTCGCACGGCATGATGCTGAAGGCGGCCCGCGACAGCGTCATGCTGCCGTCGCTGACCAAGGTCATCGCCCGCCTGAAGGAAATCGCCATCGACAACGCCGACGTGCCGATGCTGTCGCGCACCCACGGCCAGACCGCCAGCCCGACCACCCTGGGCAAGGAAATGGCCAACGTCGTGGCCCGCCTGCAGCGCGCCATCCAGCGCATCGAGCAGGTCGAGATCCTCGGCAAGATGAACGGCGCCGTGGGCAACTACAACGCCCACCTGTCGGCCTACCCGTCGTTCGACTGGGCGTCGTTCTCCAAGGACGTCATCGAGCAGCGCCTGGGCCTGGTGTTCAACCCGTACACCATCCAGATCGAACCGCACGACTACATGGCCGAGCTGTTCGACGCCTTCGCCCGCGTCAACACCATCCTGCTGGACCTGAACCGCGACATCTGGAGCTACGTCTCGCTGGGTTACTTCAAGCAGAAGACCAAGGCCGGCGAAATCGGTTCGTCGACCATGCCGCACAAGGTCAACCCGATCGACTTCGAAAACTCGGAAGGCAACCTGGGCCTGGCCAACGCCGTGCTCAAGCACCTGTCCGAAAAACTGCCGGTCTCGCGCATGCAGCGCGACCTGACCGATTCGACCGTGCTGCGCAACATCGGCGTCGGCCTGGGCTACACCTTGCTGGCCTACGACAGCTGCCTGCGCGGCCTGAACAAGCTGGAAGTGAACCACGCCCGCCTGGCCGCCGACCTCGACGCCAACTGGGAAGTGCTGGCCGAGCCGGTGCAGACCGTGATGCGCCGCTACGGCATCGAGAACCCGTACGAGCAGCTGAAGGAGCTGACCCGCGGCAAGGGCATCTCGAAAGACGCGCTGCGCGACTTCATCACCGGCCTGGCCATCCCGCAGGACGCCAAGGACCTGCTGCTGGCCATGACCCCGGCCAACTACATCGGCATCGCCGCGTCTCTGGCTAAAGCCATCTGATGTAGCAAAGCAATCTGCTTTACACTAGCCTCCGCGACGCAAGTCCCCCGGGGGCTTTTTTTCGCCCGTCCAGCACGCAATGCATTTCTTTGGTATATTAGTCCTAACACGTACTATTTTCTGGAGCAACGCTTATGCAACGCTATACCAAAACGGCAATGTTGCTGCACTGGCTGACCGCCCTGCTGATCATCGCCGCCTTCTTCCTCGGCCTGACCATGGTCGACATCCCCGGCATCACGCCGACCAAGCTGAAGTATTACTCCTGGCACAAGTGGCTGGGCGTGACGGTGCTGGGCGTGGCCGCCGTGCGCCTGTTGTGGCGCAAGGCCAATATCCCGCCGCCGCCGCTGGCCAGCATTCCCGCCTGGCAGCACAAGGCGGCCGAAGGCATGCACTACCTGCTGTACTTCTTCATCTTCGCGGTGCCGATGTCCGGCTACCTGTACACCTATGCGGCCGGCGTGCCGGTGGTCTACCTGGGCCTGTTCCAGCTGCCGGCCCTCATCGCGCCGAACGCCGAGCTTAAGCCCATCTTAAAGACCGTTCATTATGTTTTGACCATGACGATGGCAGCGGCGGTGGTCGCCCACGCCCTGGCCGCACTGAAGCACCATTTTATCGACCGCGACATCACGCTCAAGCGCATGCTGCCATAAACTTCGCCTACTATTGGAGTCCAACAATGAAAAAACTCGTACTCGTATCCCTGATGGGCGTTGCCCTGGCCGCCAGCGCCGCGGCGCTGAAAACCGATCCCGCCAAGTCGACCGTTTCGGCCGTGTTCAAGCAGATGAACGTGCCGGTGGAATCGAAGTTCAAGAAATACACCGTCGCCATCGACTACGATGCGGCCAAGCCGGACGCCTCCAAGGCCACTGTTGAAGTCGAGACCGCCAGCCTGGACGTCGGCGACGCCGACATGAACAAGGAAGTCGCGAAGAAGGAATGGTTCAACTCGGCCCAGTTCCCGAAAGCCACCTTCGTCTCGAGCGCGATCAAGAGCGCCGGCGCCGGCAAGCTGACCGTGACCGGCAAGCTGACCATCAAGGGCAAGAGCGCCGACATCACCTTCCCGCTGACGGTCAAGGCCGACGGCGGCAAGCAGGTATTCGACGGCGCGCTGCCGATCAAACGCCTGGCCTACAACATCGGCGAAGGCGAATGGAAAGACACCGGCATGGTTGCCGACGAAGTGACGATCAAGTTCCACGTCGTCGCCGGCCAATAATTTTTCACACGGAGAGCGCTACATGAAATTACAGATCCTGATCGCCACGCTGCTGGCCGCCTCGGCCTCGTCGGCCATCGCCGCCACCTACAACATCGACCCGACGCACACCTACCCGAGCTTCGAGGCCGACCACATGGGCCTGTCGGTATGGCGCGGCAAGTTCGGCAAGACCAGCGGCACCGTGACCATGGACCGCGCCGCCAAGACCGGCGCGCTGGACGTGACCATCGCCGCCGACTCGGTCGACTTCGGCATGGACAAGATGAACACCCACGCCAAGACGGCCGACATGTTCAACGTCGAGAAATTCCCGACCATCACCTACAAGAGCAAGTCGTTCAAGTTCGACGGCGACAAGCTGGTCGGCGTGGACGGCGAGCTGACGATGCTGGGCGTGACCAAGCCGGTATCGCTGAAGGTGGACAAGTTCAACTGCATCATGCACCCGCGCTACAAGCGTGAAGTGTGCGGCGCCAACGCGCTGGCCGAGTTCAAGCGCACCGATTTCGGCCTGAACTACGGCACCCCGGCCTTCGCTCCCGAAGTCAAGCTGGCGATCCAGATTGAAGCCATCAAGGCCGACTGAACGCCTGAGCCGGCGTAGCGTTCATCGCCTGCAAGACCCGACCACGCCCCGGCAACGCGGCGTGGTTTTTTTTGCAAATGGGTTACATTAACGTTCCATTCCACCAACCTGAGGAGATGTCATGGCCGCGAAAAAAATCGCCGTAGTGATCGGCAGCCTGCGCAAGGATTCGCTGAACCGCAAATTCGCCCACGAGGTCATCGCGCTGGCGCCGCCATCGCTGGCGTTCGAGATCGTGGAGATCGGCGAACTGCCGCTGTACAACCAGGACCTGGAAGAGAACGGCGCCACCGCGCCGCAGGCGTGGACGCATTTCCGCCAGCGCATCAAGGACGTCGACGGCGTGCTGTTCTTCACGCCCGAATACAACCGCTCGGTGCCGGCGCCGCTGAAGAACGCCATCGACGTAGGCTCGCGCCCTTACGGCAGCAGCGTCTGGAGCGGCAAGCCGGCCGCCATCATCAGCGTGTCGCCGGGCGCGGTCGGCGGCTTCGGCGCCAACCACCACCTGCGCCAGTCGATGGTGTTCCTCGACATGCCGCTGCTGCAGCAGCCGGAAGCCTATATCGGCGGCGCCGCCGGCCTGCTGGGCCCGGACGGCAAGCTGAACAACGACAGCACCAAACAGTTCCTGCAGAAGTTCGCCGCCACCTTTGCCGCGTGGGTAGAGACCAACGCCAGGAAGTGATCAGCGCCTGATCGCCCTGAAGGCAAACCCGGCCGCAGTCAGCGTGGCCGGCTTGCCTGGCGGTGCCGACTCGCGCCGCAGCGCCAGCAGCAAGGGCGTATTCCCGGCCGGCAGCAGCGCCAGGTCGGCGCCCGGCAGGTGCTGCGCCAGCAGTCCCGCCTCGTCCTCGCCCACGCGCTCGCAGCTGACATAGAGCCGGTACGACGCCCAGCTATTGCCCACCTCCAGCATGAATCCGGCGACGTGGGACGTGCCCGGCTGTCCCGGCAACGCCGTCACCCGCAGCCGCGTCTTGCCCTTGCGCAGATGCAGCGTATCCCAGGTTTGCATCGGATAAAACCGCGGCGCATCCGCCGCCACGGCAGCGCCCAGCTCAGCGTTGGTTGACGGCTCGACCATGATCACCGGCAAGCCGCCCAGCGCATCCAGCGGCGCCAGCCCGCCGTAGCGGCCGGCGCTGGCCGGCGTCACCAGCAGCAGGTCGGCTTGCGGCCAGTTGCGCACCGCCTCGGCGCTGTAAGCGTCCGCGTCGGCGCCCACCGTGAGAATATCCAGCCCCTGGAAGCGGATCAGCGCCAGCCCCTTGCCGGCCAGTTGCACACGCCCGGCGGACGTCTGCGGCACCCGGGCGGCCGCGTCCAGCTCGATCACATAACGGGGCCCGATCTGCGCCACGCCCATGCTGCAGCCCAGCGCCAGCAACAGCACCACGATCAATGCCCGCAATCCATACCTGTTCCGCATTGCTTCCTCCCGGCTGACGGCTCACCAGCCAGTAGAACACCGCCACCGCCAGCTTTTCTTGAAGCAACGCAATCGCGGCAGCCGGCTTGCCTGCCGGCGCTCAAAAATCGGGCACGAATGATACAATTCGCCCCTCGACGACGTGCTTATCCAGCGCGCTTCTTCCGCCAACTTCCTCTGAGATCCAGACAGCCATGCACCCAGAAATGCCGACGCCTTACGAAAAGGGCAATCAAAATCAAACCACCTTATGGACTGAATGCATCGCGTTCTACCAGGAGCTGGCGCAGCGCTTCCCGCAAGTGCTGCGGTTTGAGCAGATCGGCGTATCCGACGGCGGCATCGCCGTGCATGCGGGCGTGGTCAGCGCGGACGGCGTGTTCGACCGCGCGCAGATCAAGGCCGAAGGCCGCCCCGTCTTCTTCAACAACAACGGCATCCATCCCGGCGAGCCGGAAGGCGTGGACGCCTGCATGGCCATCGTGCGCGACCTGTGCTTCGAGCCGGCCCGCCTGGCCGCGCTGGGCAAGACGGTGCTGCTGTTCGTCCCGCTGTACAACGTCGACGGCGCGCTGAACCGCGCCAACACCTCGCGCGTGAACCAGGACGGTCCCGAGCAGTTCGGCTTCCGCGGCAACAGCCGCCACCTCGACCTGAACCGCGACTTCATCAAGTGCGACACGCTCAACGCGCAGCTGTTCAACCAGCTGATCGCCAGCTGGGATCCGGACGTCATGGTCGACACCCACACCTCCAACGGCGCCGACTACCCGTACACGATGACCTTGATCCACACGCAGGCGGACAAGCTGGGCTACGGCCTCGGCCCCTTCCTGCGCGAGACCATGCTGCCGCACATCTACGCGCAGATGGAAGCGAAAGGCTGGCCGACCTGCCCCTACGTCAACCCGATCAAGGACAGCCCGGACGACGGCATCGCCGAATTCCTGGAAGTGCCGCGCTTCTCGACCGGCTTCACGGCGCTGCACCACGTGATCGGCTTCATGCCCGAGACGCATATGCTCAAGCCCTTCAAGGACCGCTACGATTCGATGCGCGCGCTGCTGGACGTGACGATGGCCTTCACCGTCACCCACGGCGAGCAGATACAGAAGCTGCGCGCCGAGGCGCGCGAGCAGGCCGCCGGCGCAAAGGAATGGACCGTCAACTGGAAGCTGGACGAATCGAATCCATCGACCTTCCGCTTCAAGGGCTACGAAGCCAAGCGCAGCCCCAGCCTGCTGGGCGACTACATGCGCCTGTCCTACGACCGCAGCAAGCCGTGGGAAAAAGACATCCCCTACTACAACAGCTTCGTGCCGTCGGTCACCGTGCGCGCGCCGAAAGGATACGTGGTGCCGCAAGCCTGGCGCGAGGTGATCGAGCGCCTGCAATGGAACGGCGTCGAGATGGCCCGCTTCGACGAGGCCTCGGTCATCGAGGCGCAGTACTACCATATCGCCGCCGTCACCTCGCGCCCGAACGCCTACGAAGGCCATATGTACCACGACGCGGTGGAACTGGAAGCGCGCACCGGCAGCTTCACCGTGCAGCCGGGCGACTACTTCATTCCGCTCAAGCAGGTGCGCGCCCGCTACGTCGTCGAAACGCTGGAGCCGCAGGGCCACGACTCGTTCTTCCGCTGGGGCTTCTTCAACAGCGTGCTGGAGAAAAAAGAAGCGTTCTCCGACTACGTGTTCGAAGACCTGGCGCTGGAGATGCTGGAAACCGAGCCTGAGCTGAAGGCCAGGTTCGAACAGTGGAAGGCCGCCCATCCGGAACTGCTGGCCAACCAGGACAAGGTCCTCGGCTTCATCTTCGAGCACGGCAAGCGTCACGCCGAGCCGGAATGGCGCCGCTACCCGGTGCTGTCGGTTTTCTAAAACCGCCATGCACTACGCCCTCAACCCGCGCACCTTCTTCTACAGTCATTACTTCTATCTGGGCCTGCGCTTTGCCGCGGGCCTGATCGGCGTGACGCTGATCGCCCTGCAGTTCTCCAATATGGCGACCGCGATGACGGTCTGCATCGGAGCCCTCTGCACCGCGCTGATGGACATGCCCAGCCCGTTGCGCCACAAGTTCAACGAGATGAGCGCCTCGGTGCTGCTGTGCAGCGCCGTCACGCTGCTGATCAGCCTTTGCGCACCGCTGCCATGGCTGCTGATGACGATGCTGGTGGTGATCAGCTTCCTGGCCTGCATGATGGTCGTCTACGGCAAGAAGTCGATGCCGCTGCAACTGGCCACCTTGTTCATCATGACCATGTCGATGGAACACGAGATGACGGTGCGCGAGTCCTTCATCCACACCGGCCTGTTCACGCTGGGCGCCGTCGCCTACCTGGCCTACGCCATGGGCATCTCGTGGATACTGCGCCACCGCATCAAGCAGCAGGTGCTGGCGGAAGCCTTGTTCGAGCTGGCCGCCTACATCGACATCAAGGCCGACTTCTACGACAACCGCTACAACCTCACCGAACAATTCAACAAGCTGGTGCGCCATCAAAGCCTGCTGGCCGACCGCCAGCAGGCGTCGCGCGACCTGATACTGCGCAGCCACCAGAACAGCAAGGACGCCATCGTCGTGCAGACCCACGTCTGCATGCTGGACCTGTATGAGCTGATCCTGTCGACCCACACCGACTACACTCAGCTGCGCCTGCACCTGGCCGATGCGCCGGTGCTGAAAACGCTGCACGACCTGGCTTACAAGGCTGCGCGCGATATCGAATCGGTGGCCTACGACGTCACCCGCAAGAAGGCTTCCTATCCCGAGATCAGCTACGCGCCGGAGCTGGAGGCGGTCGAGGCGGAGCTGGCGGCCCTGCAGCGCCGCATCGACGAGGGCAAGCCGCAGCAGGAGGCGCTGGCCGTGCTGCGCGCCCAGCGCAACAAGATCCGCGCCATCATCAAGATGATCGGCGAGCTGCACCAGGCCAGCCAGAAGGCCTACGACAGCACGCCATTCTGGGTCGACGCCGACATGGGCCCGTTCCTGTCGCAGCAGAAGTACGAGTTCCGCATGATCCTGTCGCACCTGCGCTGGGACTCGCCGATCTTCCGCTTCTCGCTGCGCGTGGCGATGGCGATCTCGGTCGGCCTGGCGGTGGCCGCATGGCTGCCGTATGCGGCGCACAGCTACTGGATCGTGCTGACCATCGTCATCATCCTCAAGCCCAGCTTCAGCATGACCAAGCAGCGCCGCAGCGACCGCATCGTCGGCACCATCGTCGGTTGCGTGATCACCGCGCTGATCATCAAGTTCTTCAACTATCCGGCGGTGATACTCGGCTTCCTGATTTTGTCGACAGTGGCCACGCCGACCTTCATCTACCTGCGCTACCGCTATGCGGCGATCGCCGTCAGTATCATGATACTGCTGCAAATGCACCTGATCGCACCGGGCAACCACGACCTGATCATGGAGCGCCTGATCGACACCTTCATCGGCGCGGCCGTGGCGACGGCGTTCAGCTTCGTGCTGGCCAGCTGGGAATATCAAACCCTGCCGGGCCTGATCCGCGAGGTGTTGGACGTGAACCTGCGCTACATGCGGGCCAGCTTCGATCTGCTGCAAGGCAAGGGCAAGGACGATTTCGCCTACCGCATCGAGCGCAAGCGGCTGATGGACAGCCTGGCCTCGCTCAGCTCCGCGCTGGTGCGCATGCTCGACGAGCCGGCCCGCATGCAGCGCGCGGTGGAGGACATCAATCTGTTCATCGTGCAGAACTACCTGCTGGTGGCCCATGTGGCCGCGCTGCGCGCCATCCTGCGCCGCCACACGAAGGAACTGCCGACGGCGCCCGTCAACGCCATGCTGAGCGAGAGCCACGACCAGGTGGTGCGCATCCTGACGCAGGCGCTGGCGCCGCAGGGCAAGGCCGCCATGACGATGACAGCACCAGCCGCCGCACCGTCCATCGACGAAACCAGCGTGCCGTGGTCCGGCTGGCCGCTGGTCCAGCGCCGCATTCGCCTGCTGCAGGCCGACGCCCTCAAGATCATCGTCCACAGCGAAGCCATCGTACGCGACGTCGCCTAGGCTGATAACATAGGGCGATGAACTCATCGTCCACTTCCTTCAGCACGCGCGACCTGGTGTCCGCATTGTTCGTCGTCCTGATCTGGGGCACCAACTTCGTTGCGATGAAGGTCGGCCTGCGCGACCTGACGCCGTTCCAGATGGGCGCCGGCCGCTACGTCTTCGCCGTGCTGCCGCTGATCCTGTTCGTGCGTCCGCCCAAGCTGCCGGTCAAGTGGGTCGTGCTGTACGGCCTGTTCCAGGGCGTCGGCCAATTCGGCCTGCTGTTCCTGTCGCTGCGGATCGGCATGTCGGCCTCGCTGGCCTCGGTGATCCTGCAGACGCAGGTCTTCTTCACCGCCTTCTTCGGCTTCGCGCTGCTGCACGAACGCGCCAGCCGCGCGCTGCAGGCGGGCTTGCTGCTGGCCGCAGCGGGCCTGGTCTGCTTCGGCATGAACTACGTGCAGCCCGGCCACGCCGGCGCCACCACCGCTGGCGGCTTCGCCCTGTGCCTGGCCGCCGCCGCGATGTGGGCGGCATCGAACATCGTCGTGCGCCGTGCGCAGCAGGCCACGCCGCAATTCGATGTGGTGAGCTTCATGGTCTGGTGCAGCCTGGTGCCCATCGTGCCGTTCGTCGGCCTGTCGCTGGCCTTCGACGATCCCGCCACCCGCTGGCACTGGACCGCCGCGCCTTTCAGCACCTGGATCGCCGTCGCCTACCTTGGCTGGATGGCCACCATCCTCGGCTACGCGATGTGGACGCGTTTGTTGAAGCGCCACCCGGTCAACCGCGTCGCGCCGTTCAGCCTTGGCGTGCCGGTGGTCGGCATCAGCACCGGCATGATCGTGTTGGGCGACGTCATCACCTCCTGGCAGTGGGCCGGCATTACGCTGATCGTGGCGTCGCTGGTCTGCACCATGTTCGGCGGCCGCTGGCTGGACAGGCGCTAGGCGAAGCAGACCCGGTTGCGGCCCGACTCCTTGGCGCGGTACAGCAGCGCGTCGGCCTTCTGCAGCATCGCTTCCGCCGTGCCGGCGGCGATGTCAGCATACACGCCCATGCTCATGGTCACCTTCAGGTCCGGGTGCATTTCATGCCACGGGAAGCCCTCGATCAGGTTGCGCAGCTTGTCGCACAGCGCGGCCGCCTGCGGCAGCTCGGTCTCCGGGAAGGCGATGACGAATTCCTCTCCGCCGTAGCGCGCCACCAGGTCGCTCAGGCGCATGTGGCTGCGCAGGATCTCGCCCACCTGGCGCAGCACCGCGTCGCCGGTGGCATGCGAGAACTGGTCGTTGATGCGCTTGAAGTGATCGATATCGCCGATCACCATGCTGAATGGGCGCTGGTGGCGCACCGCATGGCTGAACAGCGTGGTGGCCTGCTCGTCGAAGTGCCGGCGGTTATGCAGCTTGGTCAGCGCATCGCGCACGCTCAACTCGCGCATCTGCTCCGCCTGCGCCAGGATGGTCTGGTGCGAGTTCTTCAACTCCTCGTGCGAGCGCGCCAGCTTCTCGCTCATGTCGTTGAAGGCGCTGGCCAGCGTCGCCACTTCGTCCTTGCCCTCCACCGGCACGCGCTGCAGCAGCGAGCCGCCGTGCATCGCCCGCACGGCGCCGGTCAGGTGGCTCAGCTTGCGGCTCAGTCCACGGCTCAGCAGCACGCCCAGCACCAGCGCCAGCACCGCGGCGCCCGTCACGCCGGCGATCAGCGCCTCGCGCATCGCCGCCAGGTATTGCAGTTCCTGCTTGCTGGGCGTGAACACGCCTTCCGGCGAGATGTAGGCGGCCACCTGGCCGTTCACCATCACCGGGCGCGCGTCCTTGCGCGAGGCCTCCGGCAGCAGGTCGTCGTGACGATAGACGCCGGCGCCCAGCAGCACACGGTAGTTCGGGCCGGTCAGGATGAAGTGGAAAGGCGGCTCTCCGCCCGCCCCCGGCCCCCGTGGTGGAGGCGGGCGACGGCCTTCCGGCGGCCCGTTCTCCTCGCCACGAGGGCCTTCGGGCGGCGGCCCTTCCGATCTTTGGCCATCTTCCTCGCGCGGTGGCCTGCCGTTATCCGGCCGGCCGTCGGCGCGATGCATATAGTTGTCGAACGGTTCGGCTGCCACGGCCGCCTCCCAGCTGCCATGCTTTTGCAGATAAGCGTTGACGGCGTCGTAGAAATGATCGGCCGCCTGCTGGCGCCGGATCAGGTCGACTTTCTTGGTCATGCCGACGTACGCCAGTCCCCCCACCATCGCCACCGCAGCCAGACCGGTCAGCAGCAAAGCCAGCATGAATTTTGTGCGCAGGGACATCGAAACTCCATCAGATTATTGCCAATTGGACACAATGATACCTCGAACGAACGCGTCCGAGCCAAGAAATACTCACTATAACGTTGCCCATAGGAACGCTTTTCTCATAGGAGAAAGCGCCAGTTATATAGAAAACTTATGGCGTTTATCACAAATCAAAAGTTTTCTTATTACTGAAAGCCGCGCATACTGCACTGCAGCAAACGAACATTCATAGGAGCTTCTGATGAGCACGACCAACCTGACCTACAACGACTTCGCAAGCAATGGCTACCTGAGCAACGTGGCAACTGCCGCCCGCCAATTGATCGCAGCACTGTTCGCTGTCAAGGCAAGTCCAGCCGTAGTGGCGGACGAGGTGGCCGAGATGCACAGCAAGGAAGCTTCGATTTACTGGCTGAACAGCCTGGCCAATGATTGCGAACGTCATTCCCCTAACCTGTCTGCCGAACTGCGCTTCATGGCGTCGCGCGGTTAATTGAACCAATTTTTGAATTTAACTTCCTGGAGATCACCATGCTGACCATTATCGAAAACCTGCCTGCCGCCATCGCCCTGTCCGGCCTCGTTCTGCGCCTGTACCTGGGTGCCAACCCAAGCAAAGACGAAGCGTAAGCTGCGGACGTAAAAAAAGCCCCGGCCGCATTCAGCGCGCCGGGGCTTTTTTACGTCCAGGGCTGTTACTTGTTCAGGTTCGACTTGCGGATGCCGTAGAAGAAATAGGTCACGATCGCGGCGCTCATCCAGATGATGAAGATGGTGTAAGTCGTCAGCGACAGGCCGAACATCAGGTACAGGCAGGCGCAGATGCTCAGGCCAGGCACAAAGTAAGGGCCGAAAGGCACGCGGAAGCCCTTGGTGCCCTTGCCGTTTTCCTTCTTGCGCATCACCGGCACCGCCAGCGACACCACGATGAAGGCCGTCAGCGTGCCCATGCTGACCATGTCCCACAGGAAGGTCGCGTCGACAAAGCCGGCCACCAGGCCCACCACCGTGCAGACGATCAAGGTGTTGTGCACCGGCGATGCCGTGCGCGGGCTCACCTTGCGGAACGATGGCGAGATCAGGCCGTCCTTCGAGATCGCGTACAGGATGCGGGTCTGGCCGTAGATCGTCACCAAGGTCACGCTGAACACCGAGATCACCGCGCCCGCAGCCAGCACCAGCGCCGGCCAGGTCTTGCCGGTGACGTTTTGCAGGATCACGGCGAGGCCGGCTTCCTGCCCAGCGAATTTATAGGCCGGCTGCGCGCCCATCGCCGCCACGGCCACCAGCAGGTAGAACAGGGTCACGATGCCCAGCGCGGCCAGGATGCCGATCGGCACATTGCGCTTGGGGTCGCGCACTTCCTCGCCGGCGGTGGCCACGGTGTCCAGGCCGATGAAGGAGAAGAACACGGTTGCCGCGGCGGCCGTCACGCCGGTCATGCCGGTGATGTGGACGCCGTTGTCCGGGCTGAAGAACGGATGGAAATTGTTTATATCAAAGCCGGAGAAGGCGATCACCACGAAGAAGATCAGGATCGCCAGCTTGATCATCACCATGATCGCGTTGGTGGTGGCCGATTCCTTGGTGCCGCGTATCAGCAGCAGGCAGCACAGGCCCACCAGCAGGATGGGCGGCAGATTGATATGGCCGCCATGGAACTCGATGCCCTTGGCCGTCGACACTATCATCGGCGAGCGCAGCACTTCGGGGATATGCCAGCCGAAGGCGTTGTTGAGGAAGTTGTTCAGGTAGTCGGACCAGCCGATCGCCGTGGCGCTGGCCGCCAATCCATATTCGAGCAGCAGGCAGGCGGCCATGATGAAGGCCAGGAACTCGCCCACCGTCGCGTAAGCGAAGGAGTACGAGGAACCGGACGCCGGAATGCGGAACGACAGCTCGGCATAGCACAGCGCGGTCAGGCCGGCGGTGATCGCGGCGAACAGGAAGGACAGGATCACGGAAGGACCGGCTTTTGGCACGGCTTCGACCATCGTGAAGAAAATGCCGGTGCCGATCGTGGCGCCGACGCCGATCATAGTCAGGGGAAACAGTCCGATGGAGCGGTGAAGGCTGTTGCTGCTTGGGGCGTGTTCTACTGCTGTGGTGTCGACCGGTTTGGTACGGGTCAGTTTCTGGACCAGCGTTTGGTTCACAGGCGGTTCCTTGTGGGAGAGATGTTCGGGCAAAAAAACTAAGCGATTATAGGGCCTTCCGGCCCATCGCCATACAGTAATTTTGTGTTAGAAAAACAACTCAGAGGCCAGACGCCACAAGGGGAAGGTTACAGTTGCTTACTTTTGATACAGCACGATGTATAGATTGAAAACTCGCGCCCGGCTACTCTTGAGTCAAGTGTTACATTCCGTCAAGAAGGAGCCTGCCATGCCTATCCAAAAGATCCCTACCGTATCCCGGCGTTTTCACCCTGCGGTGGCGGGCGCCGCCGTGGCCCTGCTGGGGCTGGCGGGCACCCTGGCGGCGTTGCTGATGCGCGGTTAAGCGAACGGTCCCAGATAGTCGCGTTTCCCCACCGGCACGCCCTGGTTGCGCAGGATGTCGTGCGCGGTGACGATGTGGAAGAAGAAATTCGGCAGCGCGAAGGTCAACAGGTAATCGTCACCTTTGAACTCGGGCTGGAACGAACCAAAATTAAGTTTGATCGTACGCACCTCGCTGCCCGCCAGCGCATCCGCGTCGACGCTGTTCAGATAGGCGATGGTGTTGGCGATGCGTTCCTGCAATTGATCGAACGACGTCTCGTTGTCTTCAAACTTGGGCGCCACCACGCCGCTGAGGCGCTCCACCGACATTTTCGACGTATCGCTGGCGCGCTGCACCTGCGCCGACAGCGGAAGCATATCGTCGGCCAGCCGCGCAGAGATCATCGCATCCGGCACCGAGCCATGCTGCTCCACGTGCGCCTCCGCCTTGTGCAGCAAATCCGCCAGCACATTCAACCCGCGCACAAACACGGGCACCGAAACCTGATGCATCGATAGCGACATAATCTGCTCCTGTTGATTGAATACAGAAGCAGTATAGCCGCTACCCACCATGCGCGCCGTCAGGCCAGCTCGTCGACGTTGTTGCCGATTTTGCTGGCATCGGCAGCCTTGTCCGATGGATGCGAGACATCGTAGACCAGCTGCTCCTGTTCGGAGACCGTGCCATCCTGGTTGGTGTCGGCCGCTTCGTAGGTTTTGGTCGAGCTGCTGGCGCTGCCGGCACCACCTGCTCCGCCCGCGCCTTCAGGAGGTTTGCCACCGCCGTGTGCTCCGCCGGAGCCGCCCGCACCACCCGCAGGACGCGGCGGTGCGAAGGTGCCGCTCTTGATCGCCGTCTCCAGATCGGACTGCGTGATCGAGCCGTTCTTCTGCGTGTCGATGGCGTCGAACTGCTTGGTGGCGTCATCGGCCGATACGCCCTTGGACTCCAGGCCTGACACGAATTCATCCTTGTTGACCTTGCCGTCCTTGTCGGTATCCAGATCGCTGAATACCTTGGATGCAAAGCGCGCCGCGCCCTTGGCGGGATCGAAGGCGGTGGCTTGGGTGCTGCTGCTTGAGATGCCGCTGATTGCTGTCGTCATGGTGCTTACTCCGTAGTTAAGGACAATGCTGCTCCTGTTAACGAACTAATCCATGTAACCATGATCCCGCAAGGTGTAAAGGCGGGTAAAGATCGGGATCAGCTGACGCGTACCACCATCAGCCCGGCCCGCAGGCCGACGCGCACGTCGGGATTGGGGAACACCACCAGCTCCTCGGGATGCTGGACGGTGTAGATCGTGTCGCCGTCGCGGGCGATTTCCTCGCCTTGCTTCAGCGCCGTGAAGTTGTGCGTGTCCTTGCCGAAGGCCATCTGGAACTGGTCGCTCAATTTGATGATCTGGCGCGCGGTGTTGAAGACGTGCGGCTGTTGTTTGGCCTCGCGCCTGGCCGCGCCGCGCAGCAGATCGTCCAGCGCCAGCGAGGCGTCGGCAAATTGCGCGAGGTCGTTCTGGCCCAGCGTGCCGATGCGCCCCAGCTCGATCGTGGTGCCGGCCGCCGCATGGTGCTCGGCCGAATAGTAGCTGTACGTCCCCACCGACGACGGGTTCATGATGACGGCGCCGATGCCGGCCAGTCCCAGCCACTCGATCAGCGTATGCCGCGGCTGGTCCGCGATAATCTCCGGCACGATAGCGAAGGTAGGATAGACCGATGGCCGTATCGCCGTGTGCAGATCCAGGTGCCAGCGCACCGGCCCCGCATCCGCGAAGAAGGCCGTGGTGGCGGCGATCATCACGTCGGCGCGCGCCGCTTCGGCGGTGCCTTCCAGCGACCCGCGCTCCTTGCGGAACATGCGGTTCAGGTCGGCATCGATGAAGCGTTTGCCGGCGCGGATGGCGCCGATATTGCCGACGCAAAGCATCAGGTTGACCGCCAGCGAGGAAGCCTGATGCGACAGGGCGTCCAGCAGATACGCCACCATCTCGATCGGGCCGGTTTCGTCGCCGTGCACGCCAACCGAGACCAGCACGCTCGGACGATCGCCGGCAGCCTTGATGGTCAGGATACCGTCGGCCGGCTGCGCCACCGCAAAACCGGCCGCCGAAAAGCGCTGCGCCACGGCGCTGAAATCCGCTTCAGCGAGCGAGCGTACGGCTTCCGGCAAGGTTGCTGGCAAATCTCCCATCGCCTTACACCACCAGCATCGTGTTGCCGGAGTTGGTCGCTTCGGACAATGCCCACACATCCAGCATCGCCTGCTCCAGGTCCGTCGCCGCCGCATAGCCGGACAGGCCCAGCGTGTTGGCCACGACTTCCACCGCTTCCGACGCGCTGTGGCCCCCGGTCGCATGCTGCAGCACCTGCGACAGCAGGCGTTGCTGCGTGCGGCGCAGCGCGTTCTGCGCATAGCTGCGCAGCTGTTCCTGCGAACGGCTGGTGGCAGGCAGTTTCAAGCCGCGTTCCAGCGTATCGATGCCGACCTGCGCGCGCAGCGCCAGGCCAACCTGCAGGAACGCCGGCAGGTCCATGCCTTCCGGACGCGATACCGACAGCGCGGCAAACACAAACGCCGCCACCGCCTCGATCGCTTCAACCGCTTTCCATGCCAGCACAAACCCGGTGCGCAGGCCGGCGGTGATATCCGCGTCGGACTGACTACCCGCAGGCGTCAGCGCCGCCAGCGTCTCCGGCTTGGCGAACAGCTTGGTCAGTTCGGCCACGCCCGCGCGCAGCTGGTCCGCAGGCACCGTCAGCACGCCTTCGATGACAGACTTCTGCAGCACGCGGGTACGGCCGTCGACCTTGATCGACACGGCGCGCGGCACCTTCAGCGCGTCGGCATCCAGCGTGGCAAAGACAGGCGCCAGGTTCAACGCGGACCATGCCTGGCCCCACGCCAGGATCACTTCCGATTCATCCACGCCATGCTCGCCGGCCAGCTGGCGCAGCATCAATGGACCGCAACGGTTGACCGATTCATTGGCCAGCACGGTCGCCAGGATGGCGTTGGCCAGCGGGTGCGCCAGCGCGGGACGGGTAGCCACCAGCAGGTCCGGGAAGTACGGCTTCAGCACCGACTCGGCCCAGCTCAGGTCCGTCAGCGGCAGCGCCGACAGGATGCGCTTGTAGCGGTTCTTGACGTTGGCGATCACCACCGCCAGTTCCGGCGTGGTCAGGCCACGGCCGTCGGCCTTGCGGCGCGCCAGTTCAGCCACGGATGGCAGCTGTTCCAGTTCGCGCGACAGCGCGCCCTCTTCTTCCAGGAAGGCGATCAGCGATGCGTAGCCGTCCTGCACGGAAGCGTCGGCCTGCGCCTGGGCTTCGCGCACCAGCAACTGCGTTTGCAGCGTGTTGTCGCGCAGGACCAGGCGTTCGATGTCGGCTGTCATTTCGTTCAGCACGCGGTTGCGGTCCGCTTCGCTCAACTGGCCGGCGTTCATTTCCACGTCCAGCCACATCTTCGCGTTCACTTCATGGTCGGAGCAATCCACGCCGGCCGAGTTGTCGATCGCATCGGTGAAGATGCGGCCGCCCGACAGCGCGAACTCGATGCGGCCGGCCTGGGTCGCGCCCAGGTTGCCGCCCTCGGCCACGACCTTGCAACGCAGCTGGTTGCCGTCGACGCGGATATTGTCGTTGGCGCGGTCCTTGACCTGCGCGTGCGATTCGGTCGACGCCTTGATGTAGGTGCCGATACCGCCGTTATAGAACAGGTCCACCGGCGCCAGCAGGATGCGGTGCATCAGCTCTTCCGGCGGCAGCGAGGTTTCCTCGATATCCAGCGCGGCGCGGATCTGCGGCGACAGCTCGATGCTGCGGGCGGTGCGCGGGTACACGCCGCCGCCGGCCGAGATCAGTTCCTTGTCGTAGTCGTCCCACGAGGAGCGCGGCAGCGCGAACATGCGCTCGCGTTCGACGAAGGATTTTTCCATGTCCGGATTCGGATCGAGGAAGATGTGGCGGTGATCGAAAGCGGCGACGATCTTCAGCTTGCGCGACAACAGCGCGCCGTTGCCGAACACGTCGCCCGACATGTCGCCGACGCCGACCATGGTCACAGGCGTGGCGTGGATGTCGTGATCCATTTCGTAGAAGTGGCGCTTGACGGCTTCAAACGCGCCCTTGGCGGTGATGCCCATCTTCTTGTGGTCGTAGCCGTTCGAACCGCCCGACGCGAACGCGTCGCCCAGCCAGAAGCCGCGCTCCACGGCGATGCCGTTGGCGATGTCGGAGAAGGTCGCGGTGCCCTTGTCGGCAGCCACCACCAGGTACGGGTCGTTGCCGTCGTAGCAGACGGTGTCGGCCGGCGAAACGATATTGCCCAGCACGCGGTTGTCGGTCATTTCCAGCAGGCTGGCGATGAACAGGCGGTACACCGCCTCGCCTTCGGCCGCGATGGTCTCGCGCACGGCGTCCTTCGGCATCTGCTTGCAAACGAAGCCTCCCTTGGCGCCAGCCGGCACGATGACGGCGTTCTTCACCATCTGCGCCTTGACCAGGCCGAGGACCTCGGTGCGGTAGTCTTCCATGCGGTCCGACCAGCGCAGGCCGCCGCGGGCGACAGGGCCGCCGCGCAGGTGCACGCCTTCGAAGCGGCGCGAGAACACGAAGATCTCGCGGAACGGACGCGGCTCCGGCACCAGCGACAGATTGCTGGTGTCGAACTTGAAGATGATCTTGTCGCCCTTCTGATTGTTCTGGAAGTAGTTGGTGCGCAGCGTGGCGGTGATCAGGTCGACCATCGCACCCAGCACTTCTTCGCTGTCGGCGTGGTTGATGGCCGGCAGGCGGCTCTTGATGCCGGCCAGCGTATCGAGTGCGGCGGCGCGGGTGGCGGCGTCCAGCGCGGGATTGAAGCGCTGCAGGAACGCGTCCACCAGCTCCTTCACAATCGCCGGCTGCTTGCGCAGCGTTTCAGCGATGTAGCGCACCGAGAAACGGGTGCCGGTCTGGCGCCAGTAACTCATATAGGCGCGCACCAGTTGCACTTGTCGCACGCTCAAGCCGCCTTCGATGACCAGGCCGTTCAGGCGGCCGTCTTCGGCCTCGTTGTTGAACAGCGAGGCAAACAGTTCCTGCGCGACCGGCACCACTTCGGCCTTGGCCAGGTTGGCGGCGCTGGCTGCATCCACCGTCAGGCTGGTGACGAAGCGACGCTGGCCGTCCAGGCGGATCGAGTGCGCCTGTTCGCGGTCGATGGCGACGCCGGCGTTATGCAGCGCCGGCAGGATGGTCGACAGCGACGGTACGCGGTCGACGGAATACAAACGGATCGTGGTGGCATCGGCCTCCGCACCGTTGCCGACGTCGACGCGAACGTCCACGCGCGATGGGTCGGTGTTGGCCAGGATCGCTTCCAGGTCGTGGAAGGCGGCTTGCGGCGCGGTCGAAGCGACGTAGTCGGTCGGCAGCGTGGCGCACATGCGGCGCAGGTGCGCGCGCATCGGCACGTTAGGCACCGCATCGGCCAGCGCGGAGAACTGGTCATGCCAGCCGTCCAGCACCGACAACAGCGGCTGCTGGATATCGGTTTCCAGGTCCAGCGGATAGCGCGCGGCATGGGCGATCAGGTAGACGCGGGCCAGCGGACCGTCGGCCACCAGCGTCTGCGAGCTGACATGCTGGGCACCGGAGCTGGCTTGCAGCGCCTTGGCCAGCGACGAAGCGACGCTTGCGCTGTAACGCTCGCGCGGCAGGTAGACCAGTACATTCAGGTGACGCGCATAGACGTCGCGGCGGGCAAACACCTTGGTGCGCGGCTGCTTGTACAGCGATACCACGGCGCCGCAGACCTCGGCCAGCCATTCCGGTTCGCCTTCCAGCGCTTCGGTGCGCGGCAGCGACTCCAGGATCTCGATGAATTTCTCGGCGCGGAAGCCTTCCTGGCGCACGCCGGCGATGCTCAGCACCTTGGCGACGCGGCCGCGCGCGAACGGCAGGCGATTCAACGGCGTGGCGGTGGCGGCGCGGGTGAACAAACCGACGAAGCAGTATTCGCCAAGGATCGCGCCTTGCGCGTCGGTGTGGCGCACGCCGATGAAGTCCAGCTGCTGGTCGCGGTGCAGCGTGCCTTCGACGTCGGCCTTGACGATGGACAGCGTGTTGGCGCGTTTCGACAGCGTGTCGAAATCGCCGGGAATATTGGCCAGGCAGGTGCCGTAGACCGGATGCGACGTATCCTGCAGCACGCCGATGCGGCTCGGGATGTCGCGCTCCAGTTCGCGCACGCCCGGCTTGACCTGGTAGTAGGCATAGCCGAAGGGCTCGAACCCTTCGGTCTTGGCCCATTCGAGGAAGGCCGCGACTTCCTTGCCTTCGTCGCCGTGGGTGGCGGCTTCGGCGCCGATGCGGCTGAAGTGGGCTTCCATCGCGGCCTTGTCGCGGCGGACCACGGCGGCATCGCGCGACACCATTTCCAGGCGCTCGACCAGCATGCCGATTTCAGCATCCGGCAGGTCTTCGGACAGCAGGCACAGTACGTACGATTCCAGCTTGTCGCCACTCTGGCCGACGGCCGTCACCACGCCGTCCGCGTTACGCGCGACCGGCAGCACCGAATTCAACACGCCGTCGACGCCGACGCGCAGCTTGCGCATCGCCATGACGATGGAGTCCACCAGGTACGGCATGTCATCGTTCAGGATCAGCAGCGCGGTGGCCATGCCGCCGCGGCCGTCCGCGTAGCGCAGTTTGGCGATTTGCGCGCCGGATCCGGTGCGCTTGGAAGCGAAGGTGAAACCATCCCACAAAACTGGCGCCAGGCTGTCGGGCGCGGTGCCCGACAAGTCTTCGTCATCCAGGGAGCCGAGCCAGGCGCTGATCAGCGCCGCGACTTGTGTGCTGTCGCTGGCAGGCTTGCTTGCGTTGACCAAATCCAGCGTCTGTTTGCGCAGGTCTTGTGGCATTTGTTTCATCGTTGCTTCTCCAATACGTTATGAGTATTTTATGTTGCAGAGCCGCGCCGGCTTGTGGCTGCGCGGCGGTGGTCGCGTGTTATTAAACACCAAATCGCCATATGGGGGTGAAATCCCGTTTTACAAATCGTACAGGCCAGGCAGGCCCAAAATACGGCTCAAATCTTCCAGCGCGGCGTGCACCTCGATCGCCAGCGCGGGATCGGCCAGGTCGGACGGCTCCAGGCGGTCGCGGTAGTGTTTCTCGACCCACGCCACCAGCGTGTGGTACAGCGCTTCCGTCATCACCACGCCTTGATGCATGGCCGCCGCTTCGGCGTCGGTCAGCGCCACGCGCAGGCGCAGGCACGCAGGACCGCCGCCGTTGCGCATCGACTGGCGCAGGTCGAAATGTATCAGTTCGTCGACCGCGTTGCCGCTGGCGACCAGGCCTTCGAGATAGGCCGCGACGGCGGCGTTTTCCTGGCATTCCTGCGGGATCACCAGCGCCATCTTGCCGTTGTCCTTGCTCAGCAGCTGGCTGTTGAACAGGTAGCTGTGCACCGCGTCGGCCACCGACACCTTTGCCGTGTCGACGCGGATCGCGTTCAGGTCCGCGCCCACGCCGCCCATCGCGCGGCGCAGCTGCTCGAGCGCGCCCGCTTCGTCGGCGAACGCCTGCTCGTGGTAGAACAGCACATTGCCGTTGCCGACCGCGATGACGTCGTTGTGGAACACGCCCTGGTCGATCACGTCGGGATTCTGCTGGATGTAGACGGTGCGTTCCGCCGACAGGCCGTGCAGCCGCGCGACGGCCTGCGACGCTTCCAGCGTCTGGCGTGCCGGGTATTTTTTTGGCTGCGATGCCGACACGTCGAACTCGGTGCGGCCGTAGACGAACATCTCGACGGCGGCGCTGCCGTGGTCCTTGCACAGGCGCGTGTGATTGGCCGCGCCTTCGTCGCCGAACGCCGGTGTGCCCGGCAAGGCGTCGTGCACGGCGAAGTGCTTGTCGTCCTTGAAGATGGCGCGCAGCGAACGGGCCGACTGCGCGTGCTCGAAAGCGCGGTGCAGCTTGTTGTTCAGGTTGGCGGCGGTGAAATGCGCGCGGCCATCGGCGCTGTCGGCGGATGGGCTGACCGTGGCCGCGTTGGCGGTCCACATCGGCGAGGCCGACCAGGCGCAGGCCAGGATGACCGGCGCTTCCTTGGCGGCCTTCGCCAGCACCTCGGCATCGCTGCCGGTGAAGCCTATGCTGCGCAGCAGGCGGAAATTCGGACGGTCCTGCGGCGGCAACAGCGCCTGGCCAAAGCCGCGCGCGGCCAGCGCGCGCATCTTGGCCAGGCCTTGCAGGGCCGCCAGCTTCGGATTCGAAGCGCTCTTGACGTTGCTGAACGAGGCCACATTGCCGAACGACAGACCGGCGTAGTTGTGCGATGGGCCGACCAGACCGTCAAAATTGAATTCGCGTGCGCTCATGGCAGTTCCTTAGAAGTTCATACCCGGCGACAGCTTCGCAGGCATTTCAAGTACGTTGTTTTCGATCGATGCGACCGGGTAGGCGCAGTAGTCCGCCGCGTAGTAGGCGCTCGGACGATGGTTGCCCGACTTGCCCACGCCGCCGAACGGCGCGCTGCTGGCGGCGCCGGTGGTCGGACGGTTCCAGTTGACGATGCCGGAGCGCGCGCGGACCTGGAAGATCTTCCACAGGTTCTCGTCGTTCGAGATCAGCGCCGATGCCAGGCCGAATTCGGTGGCGTTGGCCGCCTTGATCGCGCTGTCGAAGTCCGCCACGCGGATCACCTGCAGCAGCGGGCCAAACCACTCTTCGTCCGGAATGCCCTGCGCATCGGTCACATCGACGATGCCGGCGGTGACGAAGCCGGTGTTCTCGTCCAGTTGGCGCATCTGCAGCAGGCTCTTGCCGCCCTTGGCCACCATGTCGGCCTGCGCCTGCACCAGTCGTTTAGCGACGGCTGACGAAACCACAGGACCCATGAATGGCGCAGGTTCCGCGTTCGAGGCGCCGACCGTCAGGCGGCTGGCGACATCGACCAGGCGCGCGACGATCGCATCGCCCTCGGCGCCCTGCTTGACAATCAGGCGGCGCGCGCAGGTGCAGCGCTGGCCGGCCGAGATGAAGGCCGACGAAATCGCCATGAAGACGGCGGCGTCGATGTCCTTGACGTCCCACACCACCAGCGGATTGTTGCCGCCCATTTCCAGCGCCAGCATCTTGCCCGGCTGGCCGCCGAACTGCTTGTGCAGCGCGGTGCCGGTCTGGCAGCTGCCGGTGAACAGCACGCCGTCCAGCAGTTCGTTCCGGCCCAGCGCGACGCCCGCGTCGCGGCCGCCGTTGACCAGGTTGATGACGCCCTTCGGTAAGCCGGCCTTCTCCCACAGTTGCACGGTCTTGACGGCGGTGCGCGGCGCGAATTCGCTGGGCTTGAAGACGACGGTGTTACCGGCGATCAGCGCCGGCACGATATGGCCGTTCGGCAGGTGGCCGGGGAAGTTGTATGGACCGAACACGCCGAACACGCCGTGCGGACGGTGGCGCAGCACGGCCTCGCCGTCGGCGACCTTGCTCTGCGTTTCGCCGGTGCGCGCGCCGTAGGCCTGGACCGAGATGTCGATCTTGTTGGCCATGGTGGTCGCCTCGGTGCGGGCTTCCCACAGCGGCTTGCCGACTTCCTCGGAGATCAGCAGCGCCAGCTCTTCGGCGTCCTGCTTCAGCAGATCGCGGAAACGGGTGCAGACGGCGATGCGCTCGGCCAGCGGCGTCAGCGCCCAGGCTTCGAAGGCGCCGCGCGCGGCGGCGCAAGCCTGCGCCACGTCCTGCGCGGTCGATTCCTTGCTGGCCCAGGTCTGCTTGCCGTTCGACGGATCGATGGTGACCAGTTCGGCGCCGCTGCCCGGCAGCCATTCGCCGTTAATGTAGTTGCTTAAAACGTTAGACATGTGGATTCTTCCTCAGATTGAGAGACAGCGTGCGCACGGTATCGCCGGTGTGGCAGTGCAGGAGTTGTTGTTCGGCGTCCGGCAGCGCCACGATGCCGGCGACCGGCACCGACTGCGACAGGATCATGCGGAAATCCTTGAGCGTGGTGTTCGACACCAGCATCGGTTCGGCCACGGCGGTCTCCGGCGCGCAGGCCGAATCCCAGTCGCCGGCCAGGCCGATCTCGGCCAGCGTGCTGTCGCGCATCGCGCGCAGCTCGGACACGCGGGCCTGCAGCACCGGGCCGGCGTCGAAGATATCGACGTAGCCTTCGAAGTACATGCCTTCCTGCTCCAGCAAGCGGCGCGCGGGGGCGGTCGAGGTGTGCACCTTGCCGATCACGGCCTGCGCGTCGTCCGGCAGGTAGGCCACGTACAGCGGCTGGCGCGGCATCAGTTCGGCGATGAAGGACTTCTTGCCGACGGCGGTCAGGTCGTCCACGTGGTCGAAATCCATCTTGAAGAAGTGGCGGCCCAAGCCTTCGTAGAACGGCGAACGGCCGCTCTCCTCCTGGTAGCCGCGCATTTCCGCGATCAGCTTTTCGGTGAACAGGTGCGGGAACTGCGCGATGAACAGGAAGCGGCTCTTCGACAGCAGCTTGCCGTTGTTGCCGGTGCGGTAGTCGGGATGCAGGAACAGCGAGCACAGTTCGGTGCTGCCGGTCAGGTCGTTCGACAGGTACAGCGTGTCCATGCGGGTGAACACGTCGAGCTCGCGGCTCGAGTGCACCAGCGTGCCGATGCGATAGTTATAGAACGGCTCCGTCAAGCCGACCGCGCCCTTGATCGCGCACACGCCGGCCAGGCGGCCCGTGTCGGTATCCTCCATGACGAACATGTAGTCGCGCTTTTCGGGCGGGATGCTCTCGGCGAACGAAGCGACGGCGATCGCCACGCGGTCGCCCATCATCTTCATGTCCGGCTTGAGGGTGGTCATGCCGCTGCCGACCTGCGTGGCCATCACGTACAGGGCGTCGAGGTCTTCGGCTTTGATTGCGCGTACTACTAGCATAGGTTGTCCACTCTTAGATTCTGACGCAGATGACGGTGTCGCCCTCGGCGACCTGAAGCGCTTCCTGCACATCGACAGGCAGCGCCACATTGACTTGCGATTCCAGCGACGGGCAATGCGTGATCACCGCGCGGAAATTATGCTCGGAGCCGGAAGCGACGGCGTAGCGCAGCTGCGGCTCGCGGCCGCGGTCCGGCGATTCGGCGGCGGTGGTCACGCGCCGCTGCAGCGCGCCGGTGAAGGTGCGCAGCGAATTCTTGTGCGCCTGCAGGATCGGGCCGCCGTCGAAGATGTCGATGTAGTCGTCGGCCTCGAAGCCTTCGGCCGTCAGCAGGTTGAACGCCAGCTCGCCCGACGGATGGATCTGGCCCATGGCCGCCTGCGCGTCGCCCGGCAGCAGCGGCACGTAGACCGGATAGTGCGGCATCAGCTCGACGATCAGGGTGCGGTTGCGGGCGCCGCCGATGACGCGCTCGGCGTCGAGGAAGTCCATCTTGAAGAATTTGCGGCCCAGCGCATCCCAGAACGGCGAACCGCCGTCGGCATCGGTCACGCCGGCCAGCGGCACGAAGAAGCGGTCGGCGAAGCGGTGCGGCGCCAGCACGGCGAACATCAGCCGCGCGCGCGACAGCAGCGCCGCTTCCGGCGTGCCGTGTTCGCGCTCGCCGACGTAAAAGCTCGACAGCTGCGAATAGCCGGTCAGCTCGGAGCACAGCGTCAGCGCGTGCACGCTGTGGCTGATGTTCAGGTCGCGCGACACCTGCTGGATCACGTCGTTGCGGAAGGAGAAGTAGGTGCCGTTGGAGCCGGCTGCGGCGAAGATCGCGGCGGTGCCGACGATGGTCTGGTCCTGCGGCGATTCCAGCACCAGCAGGTAGGATTCCTCGCTGGGGATGTCGACATGCGCGGCAAACGACGCGATCGAACGCTCGATCATGGCGACGATTTTCTCGCGCGTTTTCGGCAAGGTGTGCACACCCGGCATGGTCACTGCGGCCAACGCTTCGAGGGCAGCAAGATCCGCAAGTTCTACCGGACGGACTACATACATGGGAACTCCTTAGAAAATGCGAACCGGCCCGGCGAGCGCCGGGCCGTGTAGTCGTCATTCCCGCGCAGGCGGGAATCCATAGAACGCTGGCAACTCAAGCGCGGCATGGATCCCCGCTTTCGCGGGGATGACGGTGGTTTTAACTCAGGCCGCCGCCATCATGCCGTCCAGCGACAGGCGCAGGATGCGGTCGACTTCGGCGATCTGCGCGTCGGAGACGATCAGCGCCGGCGCCAGGCGCACCACGTCCATGCCGGCGATCAGCACCATCAGGCCGTTGCCTTCGGCGGCTTTCTGGATGTCCTTCGAACGGCCTTTCCAGGCATCCGTCACAACCAGGCCCAGCAGCAGGCCGGCGCCGCGCACTTGCGCAAACACTTGCGGGTAGTCGGCGATCAGCTTGTCCATCGTCGAGCGCAGCTTGGCGCCGGCTTCCTTGACGCGGGCCAGGAAGGCCGGCTGGTTGATCGTGTCCAGCACCGTCAGCGCCACGGTCGCGGCCAGCGGGTTGCCGCCGTAGGTGGTGCCGTGGGTGCCCACGCTCAGCGTCTTGGCCAGTTCCTCGGTGGTCAGCATGGCGCCGATCGGATAGCCGTTGCCCAGCGCCTTGGCCGAGGTCAGGATGTCCGGCGTGATGCCGTAAGTCATGTAGTGGAACAGGTCGCCGGTACGGCCCATGCCGCACTGGACTTCGTCGAAGATCAGCAGCGCGCCGGTCTTGTTGCACAGCTCGCGCAGCTCTTGCAGGAAGGCCTTGTCGCCCGGCACCACGCCGCCCTCGCCTTGCAGCGGCTCGACGATCACCGCGCACACGTCGTCGCCGATGGCGGCGCGTGCGGATTCGATGTCGTTATACGTGATGTGCTCGATCGATGGCGGCAGCGGCTCGAAGCCTTCGGTGTACTTCGACTGGCCGCCGACGGACACGGTGAACAGCGTGCGGCCGTGGAACGACTGGTAGCACGACACGATGCGCGACTTGTGCTCGCCGAACTTGGTGTGGGCGTACTTGCGCGCCAGCTTCAGCGCCGCTTCGTTGGCTTCGGCGCCGGAGTTGCAGAAGAAGGCGCGGTCGGCGAAGGTCGCCTCGGTCAGCGCGATGGCCAGGCGCAGCACCGGCTCGTTGGTGTAGCCGTTGCCCAGGTGCCACAGGGTGTTGGCCTGGCGGGTCAGCGCTTCGACCAGGATCGGGTTGCAATGGCCCAGCGAGGCCACGGCGATGCCGGAAGTAAAGTCCAGATAGTGCTTGCCATTCTGGTCCCACAGGTCCAGACCAGAGCCTCGGACCGGTACCATCGCTGCGGGTGCGTAGGTTGGCACCAGGACTTCATCAAAGGTCTGACGAGTCACAGGACGGGTGGTTACGGTCGTATCTAGCTTGGCGTTCATGGCATTCCCTATCAGTGTTGGGTAAGGCGCGGCACAGCACCGCGTGGACCCATTATAAAAAGCGGCATGCTAAAACTCTTTTCTAATGGCGACAAGGATTTTCACTTTTGGCCGCAAAGTAAGCTTGCCAGAACGACCAGTCTATACAACCGGCATCAGCTTGCGCTGCCGCTCCTCGCGCGGCGTGTTGCCGAACAAGGCGCCGAAGGCGGTGGAAAAGTGCGAGCCGGAGGAGAAGCCGCACATCAGCCCCACCTGCACGATGGAGTGATTGGTTTCCAGCAGCAACTGCCGCGCCCGCTGCAGGCGCAGCTCCAGGTAGTAGCGCGACGGCAGGCTGCCCAGGTATTGCTTGAACAGGCGCTCCAGCTGGCGCCGCGACAGGCCGACCAGGTTGGCGATGTCGTCGGTGGACAGCGGTTCCTCGATATTGGTTTCCATCAGCGTCACCGCCTCGGACAGGCGCGGCTGCAGCGCGCCGAAGCGGGCCTGCAGGGCCACACGCTGGCGCTCCTCGTGGCCGCGCACGCGCTCGACGCACAGGCTCTCCTTGATGGCGGCCTGCACGGTGGCGCCAAACAGGTGCTCGATCAGCGTCAGCGAAAAGTCGATGCTGGCGGAGCCGCCGCAGCAGCTCAGGTGCCGGCCGTCCAGTTCGAACAGGTGGGGCGTCAGGATGGCGCGCTCGGCGATTTCCTCGGTGTCGGCGTACAGCGCCCACGGCAGCGCGATGCGCACGCCCGACATCAGCCCGGCGCTGGCCAGCCACAGCACGCCGGCGCCGACGCCGCCCCAGTATTCGGCCGAGCGGCAGCGTTCGATGACGGCGCGGCACACCTCCGGCGCCAGCGGCGCCTGGCTCTCGTCGGCGACCAATAGCGCAATGTGCCAGCCCGGCTGCGCCAGCACCACTTGCGCCGGCGTCATTGTTTCCAGATGAAATTGATGCGGCCCCAGCGACGCGGCGGCCAGCCGCAGCGGCTGCACCAGGCCGGCCCAGGTGATGGAATCGGCCTCGCCGGCGTTCACCAGCAGCATGCGCAGCGGCCGCTCCTGGGTGACGCGGGACAGGTTATCGAAAGACATGGGCTAGCTACTCCGGGGCCAGCGCGGCGGCAGGCCGCTCGGTGCTCCACTGGCTGACGATCATACCGGAGATCAACAGCACCGCGCCCAGCAGTCCGTTCCAGGCCAGCGTCTCGCCCAGCCAGAAATACGCGAAGATGGCGGCGCAGCCCGGCTCGAAGGCGTAGATCACGGCCGCCTCGTTGGCGCTGCTGTGGCTCTGGCCCCAGGTTTGCAGCGAAATGATGGCCGCCGTGGCCACCACGCCCAGGTAGACCAGGTTCAGGCCGTACATCTGCAAGCCCTTCCAGATATAGCTGACATAGTCCGGCAGGTCCTGGCTGCGCTCGGCCAGGCCCAGCGGCACTTCGCGGATCAGCAGCCAGGCCGCCGCGCACACGGCCACGGTGAGGATTTGCGAGGCCGTCAGCACCATCAGCTTCTCGACCTTGCGGGTGGTGCTTTCCATCAGCTTGACGTAGATGCCGAAGAACAGCGCGCACAGCAGCGCCAGCGTGTCGCCGCGGCCCCAGGTGAAGCTGCCTTCCCAGCACAGCGCGAACAAGCCGGCCAGCGCCAGCACCAGCGCGACGACGATGCGGCGCTCCAGTTTGGCCCCGAGCAGCACGCCCAGCAGCGGCGGCACCAGCACGTTGAGGCCGGTGACGAAGGCGTTGCGGTTGGAACTGGTCAGCGCCAGCCCCTCGATCTGGAACACGTAGCACAGGAACAACACCGCGCCGGCGGCGATGCCCCAGCGGATATCGTTCCACTTGGCGCGCCACATAAAGGGAAGCAACAGCAGGCCGGCCAGCGCGAAGCGGCACAGCACGATCCAGCTGGCCGACAGGTAGCCGGTCATGTCCTTCATCGCGGGGAAAGTCGTGCCCCACACCAGGGTCACGATCAGCAGAGCGGCGATGCCGCGCAAGTGTTGAGGCATGGCTTTTTTATTATCAATGTTCGTCCGTCATTATAGTACCCGCCCGGGGCTGCCCGTGCGAAACAGCTATAATCACAGTCTATGGGTGAACGATTTTTGAAAAGTATCCGGCTGCTGGCGGATTGCTTACAGAGCTATGAACGGCTCTCTGGACAGTACGTGCGCCAGAGCGGCTTGACGCACGCCCAGTTCGATATCATCGCCACGCTGGGCAATACGCCCGGCATGTCCTATAAAGAACTGGGCGACAAGACGCTGATCACCAAGGGCACGCTGACCGGCGTGATCGAACGGCTGGAGCAAAAAGGATTGGTGGAACGTCAGCGTAACGACTGCGACAAACGTTCCTTCTTCGTGAAGCTGACCAGGGAGGGCGAGCAAGTGTTCTGCGACGTCTTCCCGGAGGTCATCTCACAGAGCGGGAAAGTGTTTGCGCACTACACCGAGGACGATTTCGCGGCACTTGAAAAAACCCTGTCCGAGCTCAAAACTGTGATCATGGCCGGCCACACCGAATGCCCGTCCACCCCTGACTCAACCAAGGAAAACATTTGAAAACGACACTGCTCGAAGGCAAAAAGCCTGCCAAATTCGACAAACACATCATCGGCAACCTGCTGCTGAACCAGGCCACACCAGACGAAGTGCGCCAGGAAAAGCTGCTGATCGGCATCCGCAACGAAGCCGGCGAGATCTATCGTCTGATCGGCGCAACCAAGCACAACAGCTTCATGAACGCGATCGAGGAACTGTTCGACCTGGGCCTGACCGACGAACTGCAAGACACCGACGCCACCCAGGACGGCTGCGACGCCATCTTCAGCGAGCAATAAGCCCGGCGGCGGCGGGCGTGGTACGGCAAAAAAGTATTTTTCCAAGAAGTGCCGCAGGGCAATATTCCGAGTATAATTTTTTTGCATGGACAGACTCGACGCCTTCAAGACCATTGCCGCTCAGGCGAGCCGGGGGGAGCTGACGTTCCCTGCCAACGTCAACGCCTCGCTGCGCCTGCAGCAGGCGCTCAACGATCCCGACTGCCACGTCGAAGCGGCGGCCAAGCTGATCCAGGCGGACCCGTTGCTGGCGGCGCGCAGCGTCGCCATCGCCAACTCGGTGGCCTACAACCGCTCCGGTACTGAAATTTCCAGCGTGCGCGCGGCCGTGCAGCGGCTCGGTGTGCGCACGCTGCAATCGCTGGTCGCGGCGCTGATCGTGCGCCAGATCGGCAGCCAGATCACCGATCCCGCCCTGCTGGCCAAGGTCAACCAATTGTGGGAACACACGGCGCACGTGGCGGCCCTGTCGCAGGTGATCGCGCGCCGGGTCACCCATGTCGACCCGGACACGGCGCTGTTTGCCGGCATCATGCACGAGGTGGCCGGGTTCTACATGCTGTCCTGCGCCGGCGAATACCCGGAAGTGATGGAAGGCGAGCCGGAGGACTGGGTCGAGCACGGCGAGGTGACGATAGGCCGCGGCGTGATGGCCAAGCTGGACGTGCCGGAAGCCGTGTCGCGCGCCATCGAATCGATGTGGGTGGGTTTGCGCGCGCTGCCGCCGGAAACGCTGGGCGACACGCTGCTGCTGGCCAACGACTTGTCGCCGGTCCACTCGCCGCTGTACCAGCGCCCCGGCGCCACCACCCTGCAAGGCGCCCGCACCATCGACTTCGTCGTCGGCGAAGGCACGCTGCACGCGATCATGACCGAATCCGCGCTCGAAGTGCAGTCGCTGTACGCGGTATTGATGCTGTAGACAAAAAAAAGCCCGCTGGGGAGCGGGCAAAGTCCAAAACTAGGGATCTCCTCCAGAGGAGACGTTTCAAGAATACCCCGCCACCCCGTCCTGCTCTGTGCGCCAGTTCACATAAGGAGCACATTTCCTTACCAGACCGGCACCGTCTGCTTCCACGCCTCCAGCTGCTGCACGCGGCCATACCAGGCCATCAGCTTCGGATATTGCGTTACCGGCAATTTGGCTTGCTCGGTGTACATCAACGACGAAGCCAGCGCGAAGTCCGCCAGGCTCAGCTTGTCGCCGACCACCCATTCGCGCCCCGCCAGGTGCTGCTCCAGCACGGCGGCGAATTGCGCCACCTGGCGCCCGGCGCGCTCCAGTTCCGCCGGATCGGCCGCGCCGTTGCCGGTCAGCCCCTTCCAGATGTTTTCATAGACGATGGCCCCCAGCGCCGGCGCGAAATGCTGCGACGACCACAGCAGCCAGCGGTTGATGTCGGCCCGCGCCACGATGTTGTCGGGATACAGGGTCTGCCCCAGCGTGCGGTCGGCCAGGTACTGCATGATGGCGCAGGATTCCCACAGGATAAAGTCGCTGTCCTGCAGCACCGGCACCTTGCTGTTGGGATTGAGCGCGACCAGCCGCCGCCGGTCTTCCGGGCTCATCAGGTTTACTTCGGTCAGTTCCAGCGGCGTGCCCATGTGGACGGCGGCCAGCATCACGCGGCGCGAGCTGGAGGAGGCGGGGTGGTGGTATAAGCGCATTTGCAAATCTCCGATGACTGGGTTGAGGAGTTCATCGTAAGCCCGCCCCGCGACAGTTTTTGTCAGTAGTCTTCGCGCAGGTTCTGTTGCTGGCGCCAGGTCTTCAGCAGGTCGCTGCGGCGCGCCGGGTAGCGCTGCCCGGTCGACTCCACCGAGGCGATGCGGTCGATGCGGAAATGGCGGAAGGCCATGCGCAGCTCGCACCACGCGGCCAGCAGCCGGCGCCCTTCCAGGAACGCCAGCGCAAACGGCCAGACCCACCGGTCCGACGGCTTGCCGTGCTCGTCGCAATAGGCCATGCGCAGGCGGTGCTGGTAACGGATCGCCTCGCGCACCGGCCGCACGTGGACGTCGCTGGCGGCGTTCTGGTCCATGCCCAGCGGCACCCACAGGCTGGTCTCGGCCATGTCGTCGCGCAAGTCCTTCGGCGTGGCGGCGGCGATCTTGGCCAGCGCGTTGTTGGCGGCGGCGGCCAACGCCTCGTCGCCCTGCCTGCGCACCCAGCGCGCGCCCAGCACCAGCGCCTCCAGCTCGTCGGCGCCGAACATCAAGGGCGGCAGGAAGAAGCCGGCCTTCAGCATGTAGCCGACGCCCGCCTCGCCCTCCAGCGGCGCGCCGAGGCCGGCCAGGGTCTGGATGTCGCGGTAAATGGTGCGTTCGGAGACGCCCAGCTGCTCGGCCAGGCGGGCGGCGGTGACGGGGCGGCGGTAGCCGCGCATGGCGTCCATCAGTAGGAAAAGTCGGCCGGTACGGCTCATTGCTGCGATCTCACTTGTCTCACTCCAGCAGGAAATTGCGCTGCGGCGCCTCCATGGCGGCGCTGTCGGCTGCCGTTTCATCCTTCAGCGCGACGCCGGACAATTGGCGCCGGCGCGATTCGGACAGCAGGTAGTGAAGCTTGAAGGCTGCGTCGTCGTAGGTCAAGCCCGCCGGACGCACATTCGAGATGCAATTGCGGGCGGCGTCGCTCAGGCCGACGCGCGGCGCCCAAGTCAGATACAGGCCCATGCTGTCCGGCGAGCTCAGGCCAGGGCGTTCGCCGATCAGCACCAGCACCGCGCGCGCGCCCAGCAACTCGCCCACCTCGTCGCCCACCGCCACCCGTCCCTGGCGGACGATGGACAGCGGCGCCAGCGACCAGGATTCGGCCGCCAGCCGCGCCATCAACGCTGTCAGGAAGGGCCGGACGTTCTGCTCGATGGCCAGCGCCGACAAGCCGTCGGCGATGACGAAGGCGAGATCGTAGCCGGCGCCGTCGCGCGGGCGCTCCAGCAGGGCCCGGCGCGAGGCGTCGTCCAGGCGCCGGCCCAGGTCGGGGCGCTGCAGGTAGATGTCGCGGCTGACGGCCGCGCTGTGCAGCGGCAGGCAGGGCAAGCCGGTGGCGGCCCGCAAGGCGTCGCCCAGCGCGGCGTGATCCAGGGCCAGGTGGACCGCGTCGCGCGCGCGCGCATGCGCCAGCTGGAATTCCAGCTGCGGCGCGGTTGGCTGGCTGACGCCGCTGCGCCCCAGCGCGATGCGCGCCGCCGTGAAACGCCGCAGCGAACCCCACGGATTGGGCGTCACCACGCCGTCGCCGCTGGGGCCGGAGGGACTGGCGGGCAGCAGGTCCTCGTCGTCGTTCATGTGCTTACCCATCAGTTCAGGCTGGCCAGCGCGCGCTGGAAGGAGGCCGGCAGCGCTTCGCCCAGTGTAACGTAATCGTCGCGGGTGAAGATTTCCATCTCCTTCAGCCAAGCCTCGAATTCCGGCGCCGGCTTCAGGCCCAGCACCCGGCGCGCATACAGCGCGTCGTGGAAGGATGTGGTCTGGTAGTTGAGCATGATGTCGTCCGAGCCGGGAATGCCCATGACGAAGGTGCAGCCGGCCGTGCCCAACAGGGTCAGCAGGATGTCCATGTCGTTCTGGTCGGCCTCGGCGTGGTTGGTGTAGCAGACGTCGCAGCCCATCGGCAGGCCCAGCAGCTTGGCGCAGAAGTGGTCTTCCAGCCCCGCGCGCACGATCTGCTTGCCGTCGTACAGGTACTCGGGGCCGATGAAACCCACCACCGAATTGACCAGCAGCGGCTGGAACTTGCGCGCCACCGCGTAGGCGCGCGTCTCGCAGGTCTGCTGGTCGACGCCGTGATGGGCGTTGGCCGACAGCGCGCTGCCCTGCCCGGTCTCGAAGTACATCACGTTGTTGCCCACCGTGCCCCGTTGCAGCGACAGCGCCGCCTGTTGCGCCTCCGCCAGCAAGGCCAGGTTGATGCCGAAGCCGGCGTTGGCCGCCTCGGTGCCGGCGATCGACTGGAACACCAGGTCGATCGGCGCGCCGCGTTCGATGGCGGCGATGGTGTTGGTGACGTGGGTCAGCACGCACGATTGCGTGGGGATGGCGTAGCGGCCGATGATCTCGTCGAGCATGGTGACGATCTTGATCACCTGCGGCACGTTGTCGGTGGCCGGGTTGATGCCGATCACCGCGTCGCCGCTGCCGTACAGCAGGCCGTCCAGCACGCTGGCGGCGATGCCGCTGGCGTCGTCGGTCGGGTGGTTCGGCTGCAGCCGCGTCGACATGCAGCCCGCCAGGCCGATGGTGTTGCGGAAGCCGGTAACGACGCGGCATTTCTTCGCCACCAGGATCAGGTCCTGGATGCGCATGATCTTGGAAACGGCCGCCGCCATCTCCGGCGTGATGCCGGGGGCGACGGCGGCCAGCGCGGCTTCATCGGCGGCGTCGCCCAGCAGCCAGTTGCGGAAGTCGCCCACGGTCAGGTGGGCGATGCGGGCGAAGGCGACGCGGTCGTGGTCGTCGATGATCAGCCGCGTCACCTCGTCCTGCTCGTACGGCACCACCATCTGGTTCAGGAACAGCGACAGCGGCAGCCCGGCCAGCGCCATCTGCGCCGCCACCCGCTCCTCGGCGCTGGCCGCCGCCAGCCCCGCCAGATAGTCGCCGGAACGCGCCGGCGTCGCCTTCGCCATCAAGTCCTTCAGGTCGCGGAACTGATATGTCCTGCTGCCTACCGTATGTGCAAAGCTGCTCATTGCCGTCTCCCGATGCCGCCGGTGTACTCGAGGTTGCTCGATGTTGTTAAAAGTTGCGCGAGGCCGTCACGACCAGGCGCTTCTGTGCCACGTTCTTGCCGCTGCCGTCGGCGTTGAAGAAGGTCCACAAGGGCGTGCCGTTCTTGCTGGCGTCGCCGCTGTTGTAGGTGCCCGCCGCCGAGACCGCCCAACTGTCGAAGGTCTTGGTCACGCCCGCCTTGACGTCGAAGAAATTGAAATCGCTCATGTTGCGCACCTGCTGGCGGCCCGCGTGCAGGTTCAGCACCAGGCCCGGCATCAGTTCGGGATTCCAGTTCACCTCGGCATAGGCGGTGCCGCGCGTATCGGCCAGCTTGCCGCTGTCCGGCTGCACCGCGAAGCCGAACCAGTATCGGCTCAGCGCCACCCAGGCGTAGGCGTTGAAGGCGCCGATGTTGACACCCAGCTTGGCCTCCTGGGTATGATACTTGATGTCCTTGCCGCCGGCCGCGTAGTGCGCGCCGGGGTACCAGTAAGTGACCAGGCCGGCGTCGATATTGCTGTCCGCGCTGAGTGGATAGCGGTATCCGCCGTAGACATCGATCTCCGAACCGCTGCCGTTGTTATAGGCCGCGTGCGAGACGCCGGAGCCGAACAGGCCCAGGTAGAAGCCGCTGACGTGGGTGAAGTCCAGCGTGGCCTGCGCCGTCGGCTTGGCCTGCGTCTGCGAGATGCCGCGGAACAGATAGTCGGACGCCAGCGTGATGTTGCCGGTATTGGTCCAGTCGGGCGCGGGCGCCGCCGGCGCGGCGTCGGCGGCCAACGCGCCGCCTGCCGCGCAAGCCAGGCCGGCCGCGGCCAGCAGGGAGAAAATGGATTGGGACATGAAGAGTGCTCCGTTGATGTAGGTTAGGCAGCGTCAAGCGCCGCGTGCTGCTGGCGATTGCCCTTGGTGGCCAGGAAGAAACCATAGCCGACGGCCAGGAAGCCGACGAACACGCCAAAGATCAGCAGGTTGTAATAGATCATCGTCACCAGGCAGATCAGCGCGCCGGTCAGCGCGATGGCCGGGAACAGCGGATAGAACGGTGCGCGGAAAGGACGCGCCATGTGCGGCTCCATGCGGCGCAGCTTGAACAGGCTGAGCATGCTGAGGATGTACATGGTGATGGCGCCGAACACCGACATGGTGACGATGTTGGCGGTCAGGGTCTGGCCGCCGATCTTGATCAGCTCGTCGCTGTAGATGGCGGCGATGCCGATCACGCCGCCCGCGAGGATGGCGCGGTGCGGCGTCTTGAAGCGCGGGTGGATCTTGGCGAAGTAGTGCGGCAGGTAAGCCTCGCGGGCCAGCGCGAAGATCTGGCGCGAATAGCCGAGGATGATGCCGTGGAAGGAAGCGATCAGGCCGAACAGGCCTAGCCACACCAGCATGTGCAGCCAGTTGCTGTGCTCGCCGACGATGATCTTCATCGCCTGGGGCAGCGGATCGTTGATGTTGGCCAGCTTGGTCCAGTCGCCCGCGCCGCCGGCAAACACCATCACGCCGATCGCCAGCAGCACCAGCGTGATGATGCCGGCGATGTAGGCGATGGGAATCGACCGTTTCGGATCCTTGGCTTCCTCGGCCGCCATGGCCACACCCTCGATCGCCAGGAAAAACCAGATCGCGAAAGGGATCGCCGCGAACATGCCGGGGATCGATGCGATGCTGAAGCGGTCCTGGCCCGACCAGCCGCCCTTGACGAAGTTCGCCACCGAGAAGCCGGGCGAGACGACGCCCATAAACACCAGCAATTCGAAGATGGCGAGCAGCGTCATCAGCAGCTCGAAGGTGGCCGCCACCTGCACGCCGACGATGTTCAATGTCATGAACACGACGTAGGCGCCAACCGCCGCCGTCTTCGGATCGACGGTGGGAAACTGCACGTTCAGATAAGCGCCGATCGCCAGCGCGATCGCCGGCGGCGCGAACACGAACTCGATCAGCGTGGCCGCGCCGGCCAGGTAGCCGCCGACCGGGCCGAAGGCGCGCTTGCTGTAGGCGAACGGTCCGCCCGCGTGCGGGATCGACGTGGTCAGCTCGGTAAAGCTGAAGATAAACGTGGTGTACATGGCCGCGATGAACAGCGCGGTGATGGTAAAGCCCAGCGTCCCCGCCGAGGCCCAGCCGTAGCTCCAGCCGAAGTACTCGCCCGAGATCACCAGGCCTACCGCGATGCCCCACAACTGGAAGGTGCCCAGCGACTGTTGCAGCGCCGGTTGCCCGGCCGCCTGTTTTACATTCATGTGATTCTCCCTAAGGTAAAGCGCTCTGGTATGGAAGTTGCAGCGGAATCGAGTATAGAAGCGAGCCAAATGCAAGCGTTATCGAAAATCGGCAAACTTGCGGTGGACTGGTGTCCACAGGAAGAAATAACGGGAAAACAACAGCGGGAGAAAAATAATATGCACCAGACTGCGACAGGATTGGTACACAGTGCGCCAGATTTGCGCACCGTGATGGCGCACGACGCCGATGAACTGGCCAGCAAGCTCACCAACTGGCAACAAAGCTACGACCAGATCAGCTCCGGCCTGTTCCGTGGCGCGCTGACCGAGTTGCGCCTGCCGCAGCTGCAAGTGTTCCGCGAAAGCCTGAGCCAGTCGGTGCGCCAATCCTGCCGCGTGTGGCCGGACGCCATCTGGTTCGGCCTGCCCGACCACGGCGCCAGCACCCGCATCAACGGCCGCCAGACCGAGGCCGACCGGATTATGGTTCAGCCTGGCAACGTTGAGTTCGAACTGGTAACACCGAGCGCCTACAGCATCTTCGGCATCGTCGCCAGCCGCGAGCTGTTGGCCGAGACGGCGCGCCGCTACGGTTCCCGGATCGACTGGCAGCGGGTGCAGTCGGCCGAGCTGTTGCAGGTGGATGCGCAAGCCCAGGCCAAATGCCTGCGCCTGCTGTCGCAGCTGCTGCCGGCCGAGGGGCCGGCTGCGGGCGGCCACGGCGGCGGTGACGGACCATGGCAGGAACTGCTGCTGGGCGCGCTGATCGACATGCTGGACCACAGCAGCGTGGAGCCGGCGCTGGCGGCCAGCCTGAAACGCCGGCGTCACGTGGTGTCGCTGGCGCGCGAGTACATCATGGCCCATCGCGGCGATTCGATCACGGTGCCGGAGCTGTGCGAGCGCGTGCACGTGAGCCGCCGCACGCTGCAATACTGCTTCGAGGATGTGCTGGGCATGAGCCCCATGCTGTACCTGCGCATGGTGCGCCTGAACGGCGTGCGGCGGCAGCTGCAGGACGGCGGCGCCATCGGCGACGTGGCCGGCGCCTGGGGGCTGAGCAACTTCAGCCAGTTCTCCAGCGACTACCGCAAGCTGTTCGGCCAGTGTCCATCGGCGTCGCTGCGCTCACGCTCCACGGCGCACGCGCTCAGATGAGACGCAACGCGCCGGCCAGCGCGCCGGCCGCGATCAGCAGCACCGGATTGATTTTGGAGCGCAGCAGGATCAGCGCGGCCAGCACCGTCAGCACGTCGGCATGCCAGTTGACGTTGGAGATCCGGGCGAACAGCCAGGCCGTGGCCGCCAGGAAGCCTATCGATATCGGCGCGAAGGCGTCGCCCAGCGCTTGCGTCCATCGCCCTCCGGCGTGGCGGGCCTGCAGGCGTATCGCGGTCAGCGTCAGCAGCGTCGAAGGCGCCAGCACCGCCAGCGTGGTGAAGATCGCGCCCGCCCAGCCGGCGATCAGCCAGCCCACCAGCGAGACGAACAGCAGGTTGGGGCCGGGCGCCGCCTGCGCGATCGCATAGGCGGCCGAGAACTGCTCATTGTTCAGCCACTGCTTGCCTTCGACCACGTAGTGCCCCACCTGTGGTCCCAGCAGCACCACGCCGCCGCCCACCGCCATCAACGACATCAACGCTATGTGCAGCGAGAGTTCCAGCACCGGAGATTGCTCGTTCATTTCTTTTCTCCCAGCAGATAGGTCGCGCCGGTGCCCAACGGCGCCAGCACGCAGAACACCAGCGCCAGCTGCCATTGCAGCAGGCCCAGCCCGATGAAGGCCAGCGCGAGCAAGGCCGCCTGCAACAGCGTGCGACGCTCGCGCCAGCCGGCCTTGGCGAACATGGCCTTGGCCATCTTCACGGCGGTGGCAAGGATCAGCCCGGCCGCCACCGCCGCCATGCCGCGTATCGCGTGGCGGAACATCTCGATGTCGCCGAAGCGCTGATATACCACGCCCAGGGCGACCACCACCAGGAACGGGCCGCCGACCATGCCGGCCAGCGCCGCCAGCGCGCCGGCGGTGCCGGCGTAGCGGTTGCCCACCATCAGGGAGACATTGCAGATCGTCGGGCCGGGCAGCATCTGGCTACTGGCGAGATACTGCGCGAACTCCTCGGCCGTCAGCCACTTGCGCTGCTCGACCAGGGCACGGTAAGCGAACGGCATCACGCCGCCAAAGCCCATCAGCGCCAGCTTGGAAAACACCAGGAATATTGTCGATAAGGGCATGATGCGCTCCTCTTGGTTTCGATAGGGAGAATTTTCTTCTTCCCGGAAATATAAGTACAATGAATTTATTTAGACTATTCATTCATTTTTCTGATGAAAATCGACATACTCGGCGTGCAGGCGTTTGTCGCGATCGCGGACTTCGGCGGCTTTCAAAAAGCGGCGGAGACCTTGTACGTAACGCAGACCGCCGTCACCCAGCGGCTGCGCAACCTGGAGGACTTCCTCGGCGTGATGCTGGTCGAGCGCACCACGCGCTCGATCGCGCTGACCAGCATCGGCAAGGACTTCCTGCCGCAGGCGCGGCGCTTGCTGCAGGAGCTGTCTTCCACGCTGAACGAGATCCGCGAGACCGGCAAGGCGCAGCGCGGCGACGTGGCGATCGCCTGCGTGCCGACGGTCGGCATCCAGTACCTGCCGCAGATCATTCAGGAATATTCGTCGCGCTTCCCCGACAACCGCATCAAGATCCTCGACCACGCCTCGCTGCGGGTGGCCGAGGCGGTGCTGCGGCGGGAGGCGGAGTTCGGCATCAACCTGGCCGGCAGCACGCACCCGGAGCTGACCTCCGTGCCGCTGCTGGACGATCACTTCGTGCTGATCTGCCGCGACGATCATCCGCTGGCCAAGCGGCGCTCGCTGACGTGGTCGCAGATCCAGTCCTACCCGCTGATCTTCTCGGGCGACGTCAACGGCAACCGCGCGCTGCTCGACAGCTACCTGGGCAGCAAGAGCATGGACCTGGACCTGCACTTCCAGTACGAGGTGCAGCGCAGCTCGACGGCGGTGGGACTGGTGGCGTCGGGCATCGCGGCGGCCATCGTGCCCAACCTGGCGATCCTGAAAGGCAGCTATCCGCGCGTGCGCATCATCCGGCTGAAGGAGCCGGTCATCTCGCGCCAATTGGCGCTCATCAGCCGCAAGGCCGGGCACCTGTCGCCGGCGGCGCAGGCGCTGTACGACATGATCAAGCCCAAATAAAAAAATCCCTCCCGGCGCGCACGCGGGGAGGGATCTTGCTGAAGCCGGCGACGCTTACACTACCGCGCCATCCGTTTCGTCTTTTTCCTTGATCGGCTTGATCAGGTCTTCGCGCTTCACGCCCAGCCACATGGCGACGGCGGCGGCGACGAACACCGACGAGTAGATACCGAAGCAGATACCGATGGTCAGCGCGACGGCGAAGTAGTGCAGCGTCGGACCGCCCAGGAACAGCATCGACAGCACCATCATCTGCGTGCAGCCGTGGGTGATGATGGTACGCGAGATGGTCGAGGTGATCGCGTTGTCGATCACTTCATGCACCGACGCCTTGCGCTGCTTGCGGAAGTTTTCGCGGATACGGTCGAAGATAACCACCGACTCGTTGACCGAGTAGCCCAGCACCGCCAGCACCGCCGCCAGCACCGTCAGCGAGAACTCCCACTGGAAGAAGGCGAAGAAGCCGAGAATGATGACCACGTCGTGCAAGTTCGCCACGATCGCCGCGACCGCGAATTTCCACTCGAAGCGCACGGCCAGGTAGATCATCACGCCGATGATCACCATCACCAGTGCGTTCAGGCCGTTCTGCGCCAGCTCGTCGCCGACCTGCGGGCCGACGAATTCCACTTTTTGCAGCGATACGGCTTCGGCGCCGGCGGCATCCATGCAGGCGGATTTGACCACGTGCTCGCCCTTGGCGGTCACGTTGTCGACCTGCTTGGTGGTGCCCTGCTCGGCCGCACACAGTGCATTGAACACCAGCAGCGACGCATCCTTGGAGGTGACCGACTTGATCACCGGCAGGCGCAGCATGACGTCATGCGCGGTGCCGAAGCTGGTCACTTCCGGCTGCTCGTAGCCGATCTTCTCCAGCGAGTGACGGATCTGCTCCAGCTTTGCGGGCTGCTGGTATTTCAGTTCCATCACGGTGCCGCCGGTGAACTCCACCGAGAAATGCAGGCCTTTATGGATCAGGAAGAACACGGCCGCGACGAAGGTCAACGCGGAAATCACGTTGAACACCAGCGCGTGGCGCATGAAAGGTATGTCTTTTTTAATGCGGAAAAATTCCATGTGAACCCCTGTTTATTTCAGACCCGGTACCCAGACGGTACCGATGGCGATCGATTGCAGCTTCTTCTTGCGGCCGTACCAGAGGTTGACCACGCCGCGCGAGATGAACACGGCGGAGAACATCGAGGTCATGATGCCCAGGCAGTGCACCACGGCGAAGCCGCGGATCGGGCCGGAACCGAACACCCACAGGGCCACGCCGACGATCAGCGTGGTCACGTTCGAGTCGATGATGGTCGCCCACGCGCGGTCGAAGCCGGCGGAGATCGCCGCCTGCGGCGTGGCGCCCGAACGCAGCTCCTCGCGGATACGTTCGTTAATCAGCACGTTGGCGTCGATCGCCATACCCAGCGCCAGCGCGATAGCGGCGATACCAGGCAGGGTCAGCGTCGCCTGCATCAGCGACAGCAGGGCCAGCAACAGCAACAGGTTGCAGGCCAGCGCCAGCACGCTGAAGAAACCGAACATCATGTAGTAGACGATCATGAAGATGGCGATGGCAGCAAAGCCGTACATCGTCGAATGCAGACCCTTGGTGATGTTCTCGGCGCCCAGCTGCGGGCCGATGGTGCGCTCCTCGATCACGTCCATCGGCGCGGACAGCGCGCCGGAGCGCAGCAGCAGCGCCAGCTCGGCGGAGTTTTCCGCGTTGCCCATGCCGGTGATCTGGAAGCGGCTGCCCAGCTCCTGCTGGACGGTCGCCACGGACAGCACTTCAGGCTTGCCTTTTTCGAACAGCACGATGGCCATCTTCTTGCCCACGCGGTCGCGGGTGGCATCGCGCATCTTGCGGCCGCCGTCGCCGTTCAGGTCGATGCTGACGGCAGGCTGCTGGTTCTGGTCGAGGCCGGCGGTGGCGCTGGAGATGTAGTCGCCGGTCAGCACCACGTCCTTGTACAGCACCACAGGCACGGCCTTGCCGACCGTGAACAGCTCCGAGTTGAACGGAATCGCCGCCGACAGTTCGGTGCCCGGCGTGATGGTCTCGTCGACCATGCGGATTTCCAAGGTCGCGGTGCGGCCGATCACGGCGCGCGCGCGGGCCACGTCCTGCACGCCAGGCAGCTGGACCACGATGCGGTCAGGGCCTTGCTGCTGGATGATAGGTTCGGCCACGCCCAGTTCGTTGACGCGCTTGGACAGGGTCGAGATGTTTTGCTTGACGCCGTCGTCGACGGTTTGCTTCAGCGCGGCCGGTTTCAGACTCACGGTGGTTTTCAGCGCGTCGCCCTCGCCCGAGTCGACGAACAGCAGGTCGGCCATCTGGCCTTGCAGCACGTCCTTGGCTTTCTGGCGGGTGGCATCGTCGCGGAATTTGATTTCGATGGTGTCGCCGACGCGGTCGATGCCGGCGTGACGCACGTTCTTGTCGCGCAGCAGGCTACGGGCGGCGGCCTGCATGCCTTGCACGCGCTTGGCCAGCACCGCCTTGGTGTCGACCTGCATCAGGAAGTGCACGCCGCCGCGCAAGTCGAGGCCGAGGTACATCGGCAGCGCATGCAGCGCCTGCATCCATTTCGGCGTGTCTTTTTGCAGGTTCAGCGCGACCAGGTAGGTCGGATCGGCCGGATCGGCGTTCAGGCCTTTTTCCAGCACCGACTTGGCGCGGAACTGGGTGTCCGGATCGGCGAAGCGGGCGCGCACGGAAGCGTAGGTGCCGGTGCCGTCGAAGGCGATGCCGTTATAGGCGATGTTGGCGCCCTTGAGCACCTCCTCCACCTTGGCCGTCATGGCGGACGACATCTTGACGGTCGATTTGCCGCTCGTAACCTGAACCGCAGGCGATTCGCCATAGTAGTTGGGCGCGGTGTACAGCGCGCCCAGCAGGATGGCGACTACGATCAGTATGTATTTCCAGAGGGGATAGCGATTCATATTGTTCAACGTTCAAAGTTAGGCGTCGGATGCAATACGGCCCGCGCAGCGCGGGCCGGGACCAATTAGAGCGCCTTCAGCGTGCCCTTAGGCAGCAGCATGGTGATGGAGTTCTTTTGAACCACCATTTCTGCACCGCTGGAGATTTCGATGGTCACATACAGGTCGGTCACTTTGGACACTTTGCCCAGCACGCCGCCGGCGGTAACGACTTCGTCGCCCTTGGCCAGTGCTTCCATCATGGCCTTCTGTTCTTTGGCGCGCTTCTGCTGAGGACGGATCATCAGGAAGTACATCGCTACAAACATCAGGATCAGCGGCAGGAAGCTGCCGATGTTGCCGCCCAGGCCGAGCGCGTCGAGTGGGGATGCCGATTGGGCGTAAGCGTTGGAAATGAACACAGGTGACTCCGATAATAGTTTGAAAAAATAGCGCTGTATTCTAGCACTGGCCGGGAGACGCTAGGCCTTCCGGCTATGTGGGTGGCATAAATCTTTTTACAAGAGTTACAACACTTTTAGTCGTTTTCAGACGCCGCGCGCCCGATCGGCATGGAATTGCAGGGTCCAGGCGTGGAAACGGTCCTCGTCCAGTGCCTCGCGCATCTGGCGCATGATGTCCAGGTAGTAGTGCAGGTTGTGGATGGTGTTCAGGCGGGCGCCGAGGATTTCCTGGGTGCGGTTCAGATGATGCAGGTAGGCGCGCGAGAAGTTGCGGCAGGCGTAGCAGGCGCAGGTGCTGTCCAGCGGTTCCTTGTCTTCCTTGTAACGGGCGTTCTTGATTTTCACGTCGCCGAAGCGGGTGAAGATCCAGCCGTTGCGGGCGTTACGGGTAGGCATCACGCAATCGAACATGTCGACGCCGTTCGACACACCCGCCACCAGATCTTCCGGCGTGCCGACGCCCATCAGGTAGTGCGGCTTGTTGGCCGGCAGGCGCGGGCCGACGTGAGCCAGCATGCGCATCATGTCTTCCTTCGGCTCGCCGACGGACAGGCCGCCGATGGCGATGCCGGGGAAATCGATCTCTTCCAGGCCGGCCAGCGACTCGTCGCGCAGGTTCTCGAACATGCCGCCCTGGACGATGCCGAACAGCGCGTTCGGGTTTTCGCCGCGATGGAACTCGTCATGCGATCGTTGCGCCCAGCGCAAGGACATACGCATGGACTTTGCCGCCTCATCAAGAGTTGCCGGGCGGTTGTCGATTTCGTACGGGGTGCACTCGTCGAACTGCATGACGATGTCGGAGTTCAGCACGCGCTGGATCTGCATCGACACTTCCGGCGACAGGAACAGCTTGTCGCCGTTGATCGGCGAGTTGAAATGCACGCCCTCCTCGGTGATCTTGCGCATCGCGCCCAGCGAAAACACCTGGAAACCGCCGGAATCGGTCAGGATGGGCTTGTCCCAGCCCATGAAGTCGTGCAGGCCGCCGAACTTGGCCATGACGTCGTTGCCCGGTCGCAGCCACAGGTGGAAGGTGTTGCCCAGGATGATCTGCGCATCGATTTCCTTCAGTTCCAGCGGCGACATCGCCTTGACCGAACCGTAGGTGCCGACCGGCATGAAGATCGGGGTCTGGACCACGCCGTGGTTCAGTTTCACCTCGCCGCGGCGCGCCTTGGTCAGGCCGCTGCTGTCGGTCTTGTGTAGTTTAAATTCCAGCATATTGTTCCTTATTTTGCTCGTGCTTGCGTCGTCAGCAGCATGGCGTCGCCATAGCTGAAGAAACGGTATTCGTTGGCGATCGCATGGGCGTAGGCCTTGCGGATCTCTTCAAAACCGGCGAAGGCCGACACCAGCATCAGCAGGGTCGACTTCGGCAGGTGGAAATTGGTGATCAGGCGGGTGACCGTCTTGAACTGGTAGCCGGGCGTGATGAACAGCGCGGTGTCGGCGCTGCCCGCCTCCAGCTGGCCGCCCTGCGAGGCCGATTCCAGCGCGCGCAGGCTGGTGGTGCCGACAGCCACCACGTCGCGGCCGGCGGCGCGGGTGGCGCGCACGGCGTCCACGGTTTCCTGCGGCATGGTGTACCACTCGGTGTGCATCTTGTGCTCGGCCAGCACCTCGGCGCGCACCGGCTGGAAGGTGCCGGCGCCCACGTGCAGCGTGACATAGGCGAAGTTGACGCCCTTGGCTTTCAGCTCGGCCAGCAGTTTTTCGTCGAAGTGCAGGCCGGCGGTCGGCGCCGCCACGGCGCCCGGCACCTTGTTGAACACGGTCTGGTAGCGGGTTTCGTCGAACGAGTCGGCATCGTGCTCGATGTACGGCGGCAGCGGCAGGCGGCCGTGGGCCTCGATCAGGTCGAACACGTCGGCGTCGAAATGCAGCGTGTAGAACTCGCCGGCGCGCTCGCCGACGGTGACGTCGAAGGCGTCCGCCAGGCGGATCTTGACGCCGGGGCCGGGCGACTTGGAGGCGCGCACCTGTGCCAGCACGGTGCGGTTGTCCAGCACGCGCTCGACCAGCGCCTCGATCTTGCCGCCGCTTTCCTTGACGCCGAAGAAACGCGCCTTCAGCACGCGGGTGTCGTTCATCACCAGCAGGTCGCCGGGCTGCAGCAGGCCGACGATGTCGGCGAACTGGCGGTCGATGATCTGCTCGCCGTCCAGGTGCAGCAGGCGGGAGGCGCTGCGGTCGGGCAGCGGGAATTGCGCAATACGCTCTTGCGGCAAGTTAAAATCGAAATCGGAAAGCGAATACATTTGCGGACTTCTGGAAACTGTTGAAGAAAATACGGGTAGGCCCGATCGCGGTGCTAGCCTTACAATACCGGCGGCCAACCCTCTATTTTACGCTAGTGCCCGAAAAACGCTCCAAATATGCCTGTTTCAACGTCTAAACCCGTCAAGAAGACCGTCAGTCCCGAAGCCAAGCTGGCCAAGCTGGGCCTGCACACCGACATGGACCTGGTGCTGCACCTGCCGATGCGCTACGAGGACGAAACCCAGGTCATCACCATCGAGGAAGCCCGGCTGCACGGCGGCGAGACCTCGCAGGTCGAGGGCGTGGTGGTCAAGAACGAGATCAGCTACAAGCCGCGCAAGCAGCTGCTGGTGCACATCGCCGACGAAACGGGCGATCTGCAGCTGCGCTTCATGAATTTCTACGGCAGCCAGGTCAAGCAGCTGGCCGAGGGCACGCGGGTGCGCGCACGCGGCGAACTGAAACACGGCTTCTTCGGCGCCGAGATGGTGCACCCGGCTTACAAGATCGTCAACGAAGGCGCGCCGCTGCCCACTTCGCTGACGCCGGTGTATCCGTCGGGCGAAGGCTTGTCGCAGCCGATACTGCGACGCGCGATCGGCGACGCGATGAAGCGGATCGACTGGACCGACACCCTGCCGGCCGACTTGCGCGCCGAGATGCAGCTGTCCGACTTCGAGCCGGCGGTGAAGCTGCTGCACTATCCGCCGCAGCAGGTGGACGAGCACGCGCTGGCCGACCGCTCGCATCCGGCGTGGACGCGCATGAAGTTCGACGAACTGCTGGCGCAGCAGCTGTCGCTGAAGCGCGCGCAGCGTGCGCGGCGCTCCAAGGGCGCGGCGGCGCTGAAGAAGATCGGCGCGTTGTCGGAACGCTTCCAGGCGGCGCTGCCGTTCAATCTGACGGGCGCGCAGCAACGCGTGCTGAACGAGATCCGCGCCGACCTGCGCCATCCGTATCCGATGCAGCGGTTGCTGCAGGGCGACGTCGGCAGCGGCAAGACGGTGGTGTCGGCGCTGGCCGCCGCGCAGGCGATCGACAGCGGCTTCCAGGCCGCGCTGATGGCGCCGACCGAAATCCTGGCCGACCAGCACTTCCGCAAGATCGCCGCGTGGATGGAACCGCTGGGCGTCAAGGTCGCGTGGCTGACGGGCAGTTTGAAGAAGAAGGAAAAGCTGGCCGCGTATGCGCTGATCGAATCGGGCGAGGCGCAGCTGGTGATCGGCACCCACGCGCTGATCCAGGAGGCGGTGCTGTTCGCCAACCTGGGGCTGGTGATCGTCGACGAGCAGCATCGCTTCGGCGTCGGCCAGCGCCTGACCTTGCGCAACAAGGGCAACGAAGGCGCCGTTCCGCACCAGTTGATGATGTCGGCCACGCCGATCCCGCGCACGCTGGCGATGACCTACTACGCCGACCTGGAAGTGTCGGTGATCGACGAACTGCCGCCTGGCCGCACGCCCATCGTCACGCGCGCGATCGACCAGAACCGCCGCGACGAAGTGATCGAGCGGGTGCATGCGGCCGCGCTGGAAGGCCGGCAGGTCTACTGGGTCTGTCCGCTGATCGAGGAATCGGAAGCGCTGCAGCTGCAAACCGCCACCGACACCCACGCGCTGCTGGCCGAAGCGCTGCCGGACCTGAACGTGGGGCTGGTGCACGGCCGCCTGAAGCCGGCCGAAAAGCAGGTCATCATGGACGCCTTCAGCGCCAACGAGATGCAGGTGCTGGTGGCCACCACAGTGATCGAGGTGGGCGTGGACGTGCCGAATGCGTCGCTGATGGTGATCGAGCATGCGGAGCGTTTCGGCCTGTCGCAGCTGCACCAGCTGCGCGGACGGGTGGGACGAGGATCGGCGGCGTCGGTATGCCTGCTGCTGTATCAAAGCCCGCTGGGCGGCGTCGCCAAGCGGCGCCTGATGACGATGCGCGAAACCACGGACGGTTTCGAGATCGCCCGCCGCGACCTGGAGATCCGGGGCCCCGGCGAATTTCTCGGCGCGCGCCAATCGGGGCAGGCGATGCTGCGCTTCGCCGACCTGGAAACGGACGGCTGGCTGGTCGACCAGGCGCGCGATGTGGCCCACGACCTACTCCACGCCAACACCCCTGAAAAAGCCGCAACGGTGGAAGCCCACCTGGCCCGCTGGCTCGGCGGCCGCGAGGAATTCCTCAAAGTCTAAACCCGGGGTCAGATCCGATATTTGGACACGAGCCCTGCCGTAATGACCATTACGGCAGGGCTCGTGTCCAAATATCGGATCTGACCCCGGATTAAAAGCACAGGTAGATGCGGTTGGCGAGGTCGAGCATGAAGCCTGGGCTCAGGTAGGCCATGAACACCAGCGCCAGCACCAGCGCGCCGGCGGCGTATGCTGCCACGCGTGCCGGCCGCAGCTTCATGCCGGCTTCAACTCGCCGCGTACCAGCGGCTTCTCGTTGATCGGCAGGTTGGCCAGCGCCGCCATCAGCCCCAGTCCGATCGCTATGCCCCACACCGCGTCATAGCTGCCCAGTTTGGTGAACAGATACCCGCCCAGCCATACGCCGATAAAACTGCCCAGCTGGTGCGAGAAGAACACCATGCCCGCCAGCATAGCCATGTGCTTGACGCCGAACACGCCCGCGATGATGCCGTTCGTCAGCGGCACCGTCGACAGCCACAGGAAACCGATCGCCGCCGCGAACACATACACCGATGCCGGCGACAACGGCGCCAGCAGGAACAAGGTGATCACGATGGACCGCGACAGGTAGATGCCCGACAGCAGATAGCGCTTGGGCATGCGGCCTCCCAGCTTGCCGGCATAGTAGGAGCCGACGATGTTGAACAAGCCTATCAGCGCCAGCGCCATCACCGCCACATTCGGATTGGCCAGGCCCTTGTCGCGCAGATAGGCCGGCATGTGCACGCCGATGAACACCAGCTGGAAGCCGCACACGAAATAGCCGGCCACCAGCAGCAGGAAGGAGCGGTTGCCCAGCGCCTCGCTCATCGCTTCGCCTATGCTTTGCTGCGGGCCGTGGCCATGCTCCACCGCCGGCTCGCGCAGGAAGAACGACATCGGTACCATCGCCACCACCACCAGCCCGGCCAGCAGATAAAACGCGTGCTGCCAGCCGATCGCGGATATCAGCTGCTGCTCGACCGGCATCATCAGGAACTGGCCGAACGAACTGCAGGCGCCCGATACGCCGAACGCCCATGACCGCTTTTCCATCGGCGCCACGCGGCCGATGATGCCGCTGACCGCGCCGAACGCGGTACACGCCAGCCCGAGGCCGACAAAGACGCCGGAGCCCATGACGAACAAGGTCGGGTTGGTGACCAGCGCCATCCAGATCAAGCCCGCCATGTAGCTGACCGCGCCCACCAGCACCACGCGCATGGTGCCGAAGCGGTCGGCCGCCATGCCGGCGAAAGGTCCGAACACGCCCCACAGCAGGTTTTGCATGGCCATCGCCAGCGAGTAGGTTTCGCGCGTCCAGCCGTTGGCCTGCGAGATGGGTTGCAGCCAGAAGCCGAAGCCGTGGCGCACGCCCATCGCCAACGTCAGCACGACGCCGCTGGCCAGCAGCACGGTTTTCAGGGAGGGAGCGCGGGTGGCGATGAACATGGCAGGTCCTGGTTATCGAAACGACATCCGACGATTCTACCTAGTTCCCGCCACCCGCGCTTGGAGGGCTATCGGTCGGCGCTGTAACTCAGGCCGATCTGCGAGCGGATCTCGTCCAGCGTGCCCATGATGGACAGCGTTTCCTCGTGCGGCATGACCGGGCTTTCGATCAGGCCGGCGCGGATGCAACGGCCCACTTCCTGCGCTTCATGCGTATAGCCGTTGCCGCTGCGGGGCAGGTTCAGCGTACGCTCGCTGCGCGAGGTGCCGTCCACCAGCGTGATGGTGATGGTCTCGGCGTTGTGGAAGCGGTCGTGCAGGCGCACGAAGCCCTTGGTGCCGGAGATCGTCAGTTCGGTCGGCGTGCGCGCGCGCAGGCTGCAGGCGCACGACGAGACGCCGCCGTCCTTGTGCGACAGCGTGAACGCGGTCTGCATGTCGACGCCGGTGGCGGCCATCTCGGACTGCGCCTTCACGGCGGTGACCGCGCCAAGGAAGAACGAGGACATCGACAGCGGATAAATCCCCAGGTCCAGCAGCGCGCCGCCGCCCAGCTCCGGATTGAACAGGCGATGCTCCGGGCCGACGTCGGCGGTAAAGCCGAAATCGGCGCTGACATGGGCCGGCACGCCGATCTCGCCGCTGTCGACGATGCGCTTGGCCTCGACCACGGCCGGCATGAAGCGGGTCCACATCGCCTCCATCACGAACAGTTTTTTGGCGCGCGCCAGGTTGATGATGTCCTCGGCCTGGCGGCGGTTCATCGTGAACGACTTCTCTACCAGCACCGCCTTGCCGCCATTGAGGCACATCAGCGCGTTCTCGTGGTGCATGGGGTGCGGCGTGCCGATGTAGATGACATCGACGTCGGGATCGTCCGCCAGCGCCTGGTAACTGCCGTGGAATCGGTCCGCGCCAAACTCGGCGCCGAATTTGGTAGCGCTATCTACGGTGCGCGAAGCAACCGCGACCAGTTTTGCATCAGGCGTGTCCTGCAATGCGGTGGCGAAGGCCTTGGCGATCTTGCCCGTGCCCAGTATGCCCCAGCGAATTACCTGCGTCATGGCGTGCTCTTTCTGCCGCGTCGGCGGCGAAGTCGGTTAAAAAAGACTATTTTACTGCCGTTGGCCGCTTGGGGCGGAACACCGTTGCGTCGTTATAGAAATCGTCGTCCTGGTCCGGCCACCAGCCCGGCACGCCCAGCGCCTGCATCGGCGTGAAGTCGGCGGTGCTGAGGCCATGCCCGGCCAGCTCCTGCGCCACGCGCTCGTCCAGCCAGCGGCGGCGTGCGTCGTGGTCCATGGCGAAGAAGTCGTCGCCCGCCACCACCACCCGGGTGTGCGCGGTGATCGCCTTGCGCGGCGCCACCAGCTTTTCCATCAGCGCGTGGCCGAACAGCCAGACCTGCGCGTCCGGCCCGAAGCTGGCGCGCCGCTCGATGAAGGCCTCGCGCCATTGATGGTCACGCAGCGCCGCCGTCAGCGCCTGGCCCGCGGCGCAGTCGCGCACCACCAGCAGGGCGGCGTTTTCGTCGAAGATGGTGGCGCCGTCGCGCGCCGGGCCGCGCGATTTGCCCACGCCGTCCAGCGCTATCTGCGCCGCCTGCAGGGCGTTCAGTTGCACTTTGATGCGGGGGAAACTCAGCCAGACAAGGCCGTTGAAGAAGTCATGCAGGTTGTCGCGCGTGGGCACGCCGCCGGTCGCTCCAATGAACGCTTCGTAGGCGGTACCGTCAGGCAGCGCCTCCTGCGGCACGAACGACAGCGGCAGGCCCTGGTGGTTGCGCAGGCCCAGCGCCGCGGCCTGCGCGTTGAAGCTGTCGCGGAAGTGCGCATCCGCCGTCAATTGGCCGGCCGCCGTCCGTACCGATTCGTACCAGGGACGCGACCAGTCGATTGCCTGCAGCACTGCTTATACCATTTTCCAGTTGATGGTTTCGCCGGCGTTGAGCGGCACTACCTGCTGGTCCGCCAGCGGCAGCGTTTCCGGCAGCGTCCACTGCTCGCGCTTGAGCGTGATGGTGTCGGTATTGCGCGGCAGGCCGTAGAAGGCCGGGCCGTTGAAGCTGGCGAAGGCTTCCAGCTTGTCCAGCGCGCCGGCGCGTTCGAAGGCTTCGGCATACAGCTCCATCGCGTGCAGCGCGGTGTAGCAGCCGGCGCAGCCGCAGGCGGCTTCCTTGGCGCCCTGCGCGTGCGGCGCGGAGTCGGTGCCGAGGAAGAAGCGTTCGTCGCCGCTGGTGGCGGCGGTGACCAGCGCCAGGCGGTGTTCCTCGCGCTTCAGCACCGGCAGGCAGTAGTAGTGGGGACGGATGCCGCCCTTGAAGATGTCGTTGCGGTTGTACAGCAAGTGATGCGCGGTGATGGTCGCTGCGATCGGGCCTTCGGCTTCGGCCACGTACTGCGCCGCGTGCTTGGTGGTGATGTGTTCAAAGACGATGTTCAGCGCCGGGAAGTCGCGGCGCAGCGGACGCATCACGCGTTCGATGAAGACGGCCTCGCGGTCGAACAGGTCGATGTCCTGGTCGGTGACTTCGCCGTGGACCAGGAAAGGCATGCCCACTTCCTGCATCATTTCCAGCGTCTTGTAGCAGTTGGACAGGTCGGTCACGCCGGCGTCCGAATTGGTGGTGGCGCCGGCCGGATACAGCTTGACCGCGTGGACGATGCCGCTTTCCTGAGCGCGCAGGATTTCGTCCGGCGGCGTGTTGTTGGTCAGGTAGAGCGTCATCAGCGGCTCGAATTTCATCCCTGCCGGCAGCGCCGCCACGATGCGGTTGCGATAGGCCTCGGCGGCGGCGGTGGTGGTCACCGGCGGTTTCAGGTTGGGCATCACGATGGCGCGGGCGAACTGGCGGGCACTGTGCGGCAGCACGCTGGCCAGCGTGGCGCCGTCGCGCAGGTGCAGGTGCCAGTCGTCTGGACGGGCGATGGTGATGCTGTCTGGGGTGTGTTCGAGGTCGGACATGGCGGCTGGCTTTCAGGCTATCAATGGCGAATACCGCCATTTTACCCTCTTGCGCTGGTCGCTTGACAGTGCGTACGTTAAAGCGTACGTTTTAACCTCAACCGAGGGAGTTTCCATGGATACCATCTCAGCCAGCGACGCGCGTGCACGGCTCTACAACCTGATCGACGAGACAGCGGCCAGCCACGTGCCGATTACCATCACTGGCAAGCGGAACAACGCGGTGCTGGTTTCCGCCGAAGATTGGACGGCGATACAGGAAACGCTGTACCTGCTGTCCGTGCCTGGAATGCGCGAGTCCATCATGGCGGCTCGTGAGGAGCCCCTCGATGGCAGCGACAAGGAATTGATCTGGTGAGCTGGCAGCTGGTGTACTCCCACCAAGCCCAGAAAGACGCAAAGAAGGTAGCCGCGGCCGGAATGAAGAAGCAAGCGCAGGCACTGCTCGACTTGCTGGCCGACGATCCCTTCGCCCGGCCGCCGCCTTTTGAAAAGCTGGTCGGCGACCTGGCGGGCGCCTACTCGCGCAGGATCAACATACATCACCGCCTCGTCTATGAGGTTTTTCCGGATCAGCACATCGTTCGCATCCTGCGCATGTGGACGCATTACGCTTGACATCATTTGTCAGAAGCGGACCACCGTCTTGCCGGCGCCGTGGCCGGTTTTGTTGCGCTCGATGGCGTCTACGGCCTGTTCTGCAGTGACGACTTCGGAGATCACCGCGGTCAGTTCACCGCTCGCGACTTGCGCCGCGATCCGTGCCAGCAGTTCGCCATTCTGCTGCAGGGCGAACCAACTGCCGCGACGTCCCGCAGGCACACGCGCGGCGATGTCCGGCGCGGCGGTGCTGATGATACGGCCTTGCGGCGACAGCACCTGCCACGAGCGGTCCAGCGTTTCGCCGCCCACCAGATCGAACACCAGGTCGACGATATCGACCAGCTCCTCGAAACGTGTGGTCTTATAGTCGATCACTTCATCGGCACCGAGACGGCGCAGCAAGTCTGCATTGCGGCTTTGCGCCGTGACCAGCACACGGGCGCCTGCCTGCTTCGCAAACTGCACCGCGTAGCTGCCGACGCCACCCGCCGCGCCATGGATCAGCACCGTCTCTCCGCGCTGCAGCTTGCCCGCGTCGAAAAGCGCCTGCCACGCCGTCATGGCCGCGACCGGGATCGCGGCCGCGGTCGCGTCGTCGATCACCGCGGGCGTCGGCACCAGCTTTGACGCGGCGAGCGCAACGTGCCGTGCATAGGCGCCAACGCCGCCCAGCGCACCGAAGACGCGCGAACCGATCGCATGACCTGTCACGCCCTCGCCCACGGCCACCACCTCGCCGGCCAGTTCAATGCCCAGCGTGGCGGGCAGGGGCAGCTTGAACACGTCCTTGACCAGGCCGTCGCGGATTTTCCAATCAAGACCGTTGACGCCTGCAGCGGCCACCCGCACCAGCACCTCGCCCGGCGCCGCTTGCGGCATCGGCACTTCATCCCACTGCATCACCTCCGTGCCGCCGTAGGCATGGATGCGCAACGCGCGGTTCGATTCGCTGTCGGCCAGCGCCGGATAGTCGATATAGCCCTGCGCGCCCGGCGCGTAGAACAGGGCCGGGTTCGGCGTGTTCAGCTGGGCATTCAGCGCAAAGCGGCGCGGCAGATCCGGGTTGGCGAGGAACGCGCTGCCATATGCCACCGCGTCGGCTTCGCCTGCCGCGATGCGCTGCTCGCCTGTTTCGCGGGTCTGGCCGGCGCCCAGGATATAAGTCCCGTTGAACAGCGGGCGCAATGCGCCGTGGTAGTCGTACTCCGCCTTGAACGTGGCCACATGCAGATAGGCCAGGCCAAGCGCCGCCAGTTGCCGCACCAGATAGGTGTAGGTCTCGACCGGCGATTCATCCTTGATGTCGTTGAAGCCCATCTCCGGCGAGATCTTGATGCCGACCCGGTCACTGCCCGCCTCCAGGATCATCGCATCGAGCACCTCCAGGATGAAGCGTGCGCGGTTCGGAATCGAACCACCGTACTGGTCGCCGCGCTGGTTGGTGCCGGACGACAGGAACTGCTCCGGCAGATAACCCGACGCCGCATGCAGCTCGACGCCGTCGAAGCCCGCCTCCAGCGCACGGCGCGCCGCCAGTCGGTATTCGGCGACGACGCCCGCCACTTCCGAGGTTTCCAGCGCACGCGGCGTCACAAAGTCCGCCAGGCCGCTGGCGGTGTAAGCCTGCCCGGCCGCCTTGATGGCCGACGGCGCCACCGGCTGCGCGCCGCCAGGCAGCATGCTCGGATGCGAGATGCGGCCGGTGTGCATCACTTGCAGGAAGATGCGGCCGCCTTCGGCATGCACCGCGTCCGTCACCAGCTTCCAGGCGGCGACCTGCGCATCGGAGTAAATGCCCGGCGTACGCACGTAACCCTTGCCCATCGCGCTGGGGGAGGTGCCTTCGGTGACGATCAAGCCTGCGCTGGCGCGCTGGCGGTAGTAGGTGACGGCCAGCTCGGACTGCACACCGTCGTCGTCGTTGGCGCGCGAACGGGTCATGGGCGCCATGACCATGCGGTTGCGCAGGGTGTGACGGCCGATTTGTACTGCTGTCGATAAGGTGTTCATGGAAAGCCTCGCTAAGTGAGTGAATGTGCAGCCATCATCCATTGATTCACTCTTGGGATAAATAGCTTAAAATGAAATCACTGATCCACCCATGGAGCAATCAAAATGTCACTGTTATCAAGCATGGAGCTGTTCGTGGCGGTCGCCAACGCCAGGGGCTTCCGCAAGGCGGCCGACATGCTGGACATGCCCAATTCGACGCTGTCGCGCCGCATCTCCGACCTGGAAAAGGAAATCGGCGTGCGCCTGTTTCACCGCTCCACGCGCAAGGTGGAGTTGACCGAGGCCGGCCAGGCTTACTTCCGCCGCTGCGAGAGCATAGTCGCGGAGGCACGCATCGCCCATGAATCGCTGCTCGAACTGGCGGAGCGTCCCAGCGGAACGCTGCGGGTATCGATGCCGGTGGACCTGGCGATCACCTACCTTTCCCCCATGCTGAAGGCGTTCGGTGAACAATACCCGTTGATCGATTTCGAGATGGACCTGACGCCGCGCCGCGTCGACCTGGTGACCGATGGCTTCGACTGCGCGATCCGCATGGGCGCGCCGCCGCCGACGCCGTCCACGCTGATCGCCAGGCAGGTCGGCCTGCTGCCGCGCTACCTGTATGCGTCACCGGCTTACCTGCGCGGCGCGCCGCCGCTCAGGCATCCGGACGATCTGCGGCACCATCAGTGTTTGATCGGGGCCGGCACCGGAAAACAAGCCCAGTGGACGCTGACGTCCCGCAAGAAGAGCGTGACCACGGCCGTCTCCGGCCGCTACACCTGCAACAACGTCAGCATGACGCGGACGCTGGCCGCGCTGGGCCTGGGCATCGCCGTGTCCGCCGGCCCCCAGGCGCGCGAGGACATGGAACGCGGCGACTTGCAGCGCGTGCTGCCGGAGTGGGATTTCGCGCCGATACCGGTCTACGCGATCATCGAATCGCGCCTGATCCCGTCGCGGGTGCGGCTGTTCATCGACTTCGTCCAGGCCAGCCTGAAAGGCTACTCCTCGCCGCCATAGGACTACTGCTGGGCTGCGACCCAGGCCTTGGTCTCGGCCATCATCCTGTCGAGCCGCGCGCGGTCGTAGACCTGGCCCCGGCTGACCACCGTGCGGATCTCGCGCGTGGCGGCGATGTCCTGCAGCGGATTGGCGTCCAGCACCAGCAGGTCGGCCGACTTGCCGGCCTCCAGGCTGCCGTAGCGATCCAGCTTGCCGAGGAAGCGCGGGCCGTTCACCACCGCCGTCCGCAGCGCCTGCACCGGCGTCAACCCGTACTGCACGTACAGGCCGATTTCGTCATGCAGCGCCTGGCCCGGATAGTCGTAGGAATTCAAGAAGCCGGCATCGGTGCCGGCGATGATGCTGACGCCTTCCTGCGCCAGTATCGGCAGCAGCGCGGCCGATTTTTCAAACGTCGCCTTGCGCAGCGCGATGGCTGCCGCGTTGTCCAGCGCAGCGCGCTGCACGCGCCAGTCGTAGGTGGCGCGCAGTCCCTTGCCGATGTACTGCAAGGCCGGATCCTTCGAATGATCGTCGCGGTCCAGGTAGGCGACCACGCGCGATACCGACAGCGTCGGCACCACCGCCGTGCCTTTCGACGCCATGTAGCGGAACGATGCGCGCGCGGTCTGCTCGTCGTAGCTCGCCAGGCTTTGCCTCATCGCTTCCTTGCCGGTCAGCGTGCCGGCAGCCACTTGCGCGGTCAGCTCCTTCTCCCGCGGCGTCGACGCGCGCAGCAGGTAGGACTGGTGCTCCACCGTGCCCAGGCCGGCGTCGAACATCTGCGCCAGCGTCAGCTGCACGGGAATGTGGCCGGAGGTGCGCATGCCGCGCTCCCTGGCCTGGCGCAGCGCTTCGAGATAAATTTCCGGCTTCAGCGTGTTCTCGGTGATCTTGACGAAGTCCACCTTCTGCGCCTGCAGGCCGTCCAGCGCCTTGCTCACCTCTTCCGGCGTGCCGACTTCGATGGTGCCCTTCCACAGCGGCTTGTAGCCTTCCAGCTTGGCGCCGGAGGTGAAGATGGTCGGCCCTTCCAGCTGGCCGGCGTTGATCTGGCCGCGCCAGGCCAGCACGGTGTCCGGCAGGTCGCCGGAGCAGTCGCGCACGGCGGTGATGCCGTTGGCCAGGTACAGCGCCAGCAGATGCCTGTTCTCTTCGATCAGCGCCGGGCCGCCGCCGAAGTGCACGTGGGTGTCCCACAGGCCGGGCATCAGGTACTTGCCCGGCAGGCGCAGGGTCTTTTTGGCGGCATAGCCGGACAGCTGGCGGTCGTCGACCACGGCGACGATGGTGTCGCCCTTCAGCAGCACCGACTTGCCGGTGACGGCCTTGCCGCCCGCCACATCGATCAGCGTGGCCCTGGTCAGCGCCAGGTCGACGGCGATCCTGTGACCCGCATGGGCGGCGCCCAGCAATCCCAGCGCCAGCATGGCGCCCGCCAGAGGCTTGAGAATGTTCATTAGTGAATATTAGTGGATTATCCGTGCCAGGAAGTCGCGCGCCCGTTCCGAACGGGGCGCGCCGAAGAACTCGTCCTTGCTGCAATCCTCGAGGATGCGGCCCTTGTCCATGAACACAACGCGGTTGGCCACCTTTCGGGCGAAGCCCATTTCGTGGGTGACCACCATCATGGTCATGCCGTCCTGCGCCAGGCCGACCATCACGTCCAGCACTTCGTTGATCATTTCCGGATCCAGCGCGGAGGTCGGCTCGTCGAACAACATGGCGATCGGGTCCATCGCCAGCGCGCGGGCGATGGCCACGCGCTGCTGCTGGCCGCCGGACAGCTGGCTGGGGAATTTGTCCTGCTGCGCCAGCAGGCCCACCCGGTCCAGGTACTGCAAGCCGCGGGCGGTGGCCTCGTCGACGCTGCGGCCCAGCACCTTGGTCTGGCCCAAGGTCAGGTTGTCGCGTATCGACAAATGGGGAAACAGCTCGAAATTCTGGAACACCATGCCGATGCGGGCCCGCAAGGCCGGCAAATCGGTGTTTTTGTCGCCGACGGCGATGCCGTCAACGGTAATTTGCCCTTGCTGGAAGGGTTCCAGCCCGTTGACAGTCTTGATCAGCGTGGACTTGCCGGAGCCGGACGGCCCGCAAATCACCATCACATCGCCCTTTTCGACCCGGGTGCTGCACTCGCCGAGCACCTGAAACTGGCCGTACCACTTACTGACGTTCTTAATTTCGATCATATGTACGCTGAATAAAAAAGCCGGTCCGCACCTGTGTGGATGCGGCCCTACATGCGCTTGACAGCGCCTCTGCCCACAAGGATACTGCGGAACTTGCCAATAGTTTCATCAACCGGACCATAAAATACCGGTTGCAGCCAATGCAGAACCACAGCAGCGGCGGACACCCCGCCCTCTGCGCAGGCCCAGAGAGACACTACCACAGGAAGCTTATAACATGCACAAACAAAGCCGATTGACCACCTACATACTCGTCGCCCTGGCGCTGGGTATCTTTGCCGGCTACCTGGCAAACCTCAACCTGGCCAAGCCGGTCGAGTATGCGGACTACATGTCGCTGATCACCACGCTGTTCCTACGCCTGATCAAGATGATCATCGCGCCGCTGGTATTCTCGACGCTGGTGTGCGGCATCGCCAAGATGGGCGACGCCTCGGAAGTGGGCCGCATCGGCATCAAGACGCTGGGCTGGTTCTTCATCGCCTCGGTAATGTCGCTGAGCCTGGGCCTGGTGCTGGTGAACATGTTCCGCCCCGGCGACGCACTGCTCGGCCACATGGCCGCCACCACCGCCAAGGCCGACATCGTCACCTCGGGCCTGACCTTGAAGGAATTCGTCACCCACCTGGTGCCGGCCTCCATCGTCGAAGGCATGAGCAAGAACGAGATCCTGCAGATCGTGATCTTCTCGCTGTTCTTCGGCTCGGCCGCAGCCGCCGTCGGCGAAAAGGCCAACGTCATGATCAACGCGCTGGACGGCGTGGCGCACGTGATGCTGAAGGTCACCGGCTACGTGATGCAGTTCGCGCCGATCGCCGTGTTTGCGGCGGTGTCGGGCGTGATCGCCAAGAGCGGCCTGGGCGTGCTGCAGACCTACGGCGTGTTCATGGCCGAGTTCTACTTCGGCATCGCTCTGCTGTGGGCACTGCTGATCTTCATCGGCTTCCTGTTCCTCAAGGGCCGCATCTTCTCGCTGCTGAAGGAACTGCGCAGCCCGGTGCTGCTGGCCTTCTCGACCGCGTCGAGCGAAGCGGCCTATCCTAAAACGCTGGAAGGCCTGGAGCGCTTCGGTGTGCGCAACCGCATCGCCGCCTTCGTGCTGCCGATCGGCTATTCGTTCAACCTGGACGGCTCGATGATGTACTGCACCTTCGCCACCGTGTTCATCGCGCAGGCTTACGGCATCGAGATGTCGCTGGGCCAGCAGATGACCATGATGATGGTGCTGATGCTGACCTCCAAGGGCATGGCCGGCGTGCCGCGCGCCTCGCTGGTGGTGATCGCCGCGACGCTGGGCCAGTTCAACATTCCGGAAGCGGGCATGCTGCTGTTGCTGGGCATCGACCACTTCCTCGACATGGCGCGCTCGGCGACCAACGTCATCGGCAACGGCGTGGCCACCGCGGTGGTCGCCAAGTGGGAAGGCGAGCTGGCCGCTCCCGGCGAAGTCGAGCTGGTCAAAGCCGCTTAAGCAAGCAGCGCCCCAACAAGATGGCCACCTCGCGGTGGCCATTTTTTTATCAGAACCAGGTACGCTTGCCTTCCGGCTTATAGCCCAGGTCGCGAAGCTTGCGTCGCAAGCGCGCGTTGTCCCAGATGGCGCATACCAAAGTCACCAACATGATGACGCTGAACGCATCGTTGCCGAGATACTTAAAAAACAGCCAGGCACCGACTGAGCACGCTATCGCGGTAAGCAACAACAACAAACCATCTTTCATTTAGCTCTCCTAACTTGCGCAACCTTGCGTCGGCTATAAATTTCAGGATGGCGCATCAGTACAGCCGCCAGCCAAGGACGATGAAGGTGATTCATTTGGGCATTCAACAGAACATCGGAAAGAGAGGTTCCGCCCGCCAAGGCGCGCCCTGTTGCAATGGCGATACTACCAATAACCGCCCCCACATAATATGATGCATTCGCCGCCCCTAGGACCGCCAGCTTTTCAATACCTGTGCCAGCTCCGATCATCTCCGCTACCGTTACCTTTTTTCCGAACCTATCAATCAACGCGAGCAGCGTCGAAGCCGTCGAAACTGCCGATTGGCTGCTGCCGAAGAGATTTTCAGGAGTAGCTAATCCCAATCCATCCATATTCTCTTTGAAGTATTTGTAAAAGTCGGACATAAGGCCTCCGTTGTCTACAAGTGTTTCACCGGAGGGTAGTTTGAATAAATATGATGCGCCTTGCGCCACCTCACAGCAAGCGGGCGGAACTATAGCTGACATTGCGCGGAATCGTTATCGGGCTTGGTGAGATTCGTAATTGCGACGGCCGGTGGGCTGATGCACCATCTACGCACTATTTTGCACAGATGGAGACGACATGACATCATCCCGGCGCACCGCGCTCAAGACGCTGTTGGCGAGCGCCGCGGTCGGGCCGCAACTGGCCCACGCAGCCGAGCCGAAATGGGGCCGCGGCGTAGAAGGCCAGCGCAAGGCCGACCTGGGCAACGGCACCTACCTCAATCCCATCCTGTCCGGCGACCATCCCGATCCCACCATCCTCAAGGATGGCGCGGATTACTACATGACGTTTTCGTCCTTCCTGTCCTATCCCGGCGTCATCCTCTGGCACTCGCGCGACCTGGTGAACTGGGAGCCGATCGGCCCGGCTCTGACCAAACCGATCGGCAGCGTGTGGGCCATGGACCTCGTCAAGCACAACGGCCGCTACTTCATCTACATCCCCGCCACCCCGGACGGCAAAGGCACCATCTTCGTCATCTGGGCCGACAACATCAGGGGCCCGTGGAGCGATCCGATCGACCTGCATATCGACGCCATCGATCCCGGCCACGCGGTCGGCGAGGACGGCAAGCGCTACCTGTTCGTCAACGGCGTGCGCCGCATCGGCCTGACCGACGACGGCCTGGCGACCGTCGGCACGCTCGAAAAGGTCTATGAACCGTGGCGCTATCCATCCGACTGGGTGGTGGAGATGTTCGCGCCCGAAGGACCGAAGCTGTTGCGCCGCAACGGCTGGTTCTACCTGGTGCTGGCGGTGGGCGGCACCTCCGGCCCGCCGACCAGCCACATGGTGATCGCCGCGCGCTCGCGTTCCATCCATGGGCCGTGGGAGCATTGTCCTCAGAATCCGCTGGTGCGCACCAAAAGTGCCGAAGAACGGTGGTGGTCGCGCGGCCACGCCACGCTGGTCGAAGGCCCGGCCGGCGACTGGTGGATGGTCTACCACGGCTACGAGAACGGCTACCGGACTCTCGGCCGCCAGGCGCTGCTCGAACCGATCGAATGGACGGCGGACGGCTGGTTCAAGCCCAAGGGCGGCGACCTGTCGTCGCCGCTGCCGATGCCGAAGAAAGGTACGGCCGTTCCAGCAGGCTTCGCCAAATCAGACGACTTCACGAAGAACAAATTCGGCGTGCAGTGGTGCTTCTTCAATCCGGGGCCGGACGAGACGAGGCGCGTGCGCTTTGAACAGGGTTCGGTAGTCATCGCGGGCAAAGGCTCATCTCCCGCCGACTGCTCGCCGCTGGCCTGCATCGTCGGCGACCACGCCTATGAAGCCACCGTCACGCTTGAGATCAGCGGCGCGTGCCATGGCGGCCTGCTACTGCACTACAACGAGCATATGTTCGTCGGCGTCGGCTTCAGCGCCACGCACATGCTGACCTATCACTACTCCCGCGAACAGAGCTGGATGCGCGAAGCCGTAAAGGCCTCCACGGTACGCATCCGCGTCAGGAATGACCGGCACATCGTGACGTTCTTCTACGCGCTGGACGACGGCAAATGGATACAGCACCCGTGGCAGATGGAGACCTCCGGCATGCACCACAACGTCTTCGGCGGCTTCCTCAGCCTGCAGCCGGCGGTGTACAGCGCTGGCGAAGGCGCTGTACATATGCGGGACTTCCAATACCGCGCGCTGGCCTGAATGAACTGCCCCAAAGTTGGACATCAACCTTGGGGCTTGTAAGCCCGGCCTAGCTGGCCGGAGCGTCTTTCAGGTAGGTTTTCAGCGTCTGCAGTTTGGTGTAGCCGGAGCCCGCCGATGGCGCGATCCAGCCGCCTTCGCCCCATTCGTTCCACGCGTAGATGAATGTGATGCCGCCAGTGACATCGATGTTGGCGTTATGCACCCGGTTAACCTGGCTGCAATGCTGCTGGAACTGGGCATCAGTCGCCGGACACTGCTGCACGCCCGGATCGGTATCGGAACCGAACCATGGCCTGTCGTCGTAGCCGGATACCAGAGTCGGCCACCAGCTGACTTGCTTGGGCAAATACTTGCGCATGGCGGGAATATACAAATCATAGGTGGCTTGTGCCGCCTGCGTGATTTCGTCATAGGAGGTCGCCCGACGCTGGACGCCATTGAACTTGCCAGAACGAATATTGTAGGCGTACATCGCATCGACAGCGGCGGAGGATGCCCAGCCGCCGACATCGCCGGTGGCAACCAGCAAATACATGGACGGAACGAACGAAGCTTGGCGCTGCGTTACCGTCACGGCCTGTCCGGAGCCGCTGATGCCGCCATCTGCCTGGCCCGCCAGCACATTGGCGACGATGTTGTGGCAGTCCTTCAAAAACGCATCGCGCGAAGCGACAAAAGCGCTATATTCAGCTTCGGGGACGGCATACTTTGCAGGCCGGCCTGCGGACAAATTAATGATTCTATCGATTTGTGAAACGTCGAAAATCGCAAATACCGGCTTATTTTTGAGTGTCCAGTAGTACGGCTGGTCCTTCATATGCAATGCAGCCAGGCGTATGCCTTCATAGAAATAATCACGACTGTCGCTCGGTGGATTGCTATGGTAATTGGAGTTGTTCGACCATTGCAGGAACCATTTGATCTTTTCTGGATTCGATATCTTGAAAGTATTGCTCGCGGTATCCAGCTTCAGGTTCTCGACCGGGTAGTTGAGGAACTCATTGCGGTACCAATTGACGGCAAACACATCGACACCGTACGAATGGGCGCTTTCAATCGCGGACTGCATGAACTCAGGCTGCTTTTCGTCGTAGCCCCCGGTTCCGTCGGCTCGCCACGGTCCTTCGATCGGATAACGGTCAGCAAACTCTTCCAAGCCCATCCGATGATGAACATTCGGAAATGCCGCCGTCGGATAGACACCCCAAGGATTGTCGCCGTCCAGCCATTGCTGTGAAGCGTCGATTGGTTTGCTCCAGCCGCCGAAGTAAGCAGCCACCAGCGTACGCGATGAAGTGGGCACCGTTGCTGTCGCTGCGGCGGCCTTTACCAGGGGTAAGAGGCCGCCGACCATTGTTGCGCCAGCGCCGAGTATCAATTGCCGTTTTTTAGACTGCATGACTACCTTTCACAAAGTGTTGAGTTTCATTAAAAGCATTTAATACAATAAATGCAATTAAAAAAATTATAACACCCGGAAATAATCCGGAAAGGCAGAATTTACTTTATTAACCGCCCTGCCCCGCGTAGACCTTGACCAGGCGATAGAGGAACTCGCGGCCCTCCATCAGCGACTTGACGCCGATGTATTCGTTCAGGCCGTGGATATTGCCCAGGTCGGGGCCAAGGAAGATGCCGCTGATGCCGTAGGTGGGGATGCCGGCGCCGTTGAGGAACTGGCCGTCGGTGGCGCCCGATTGCAGGATGGGCAACACCGGCACGCCGGGCCACATCTCCGCCGTCAGCTTCTCCACCGGCGCCATGATGGCCTTGCCCAGCTCCGGCGGCGCCGAGTTCGGTCCACGGATTTCCAGCGTCTCCACCTTCACCGCCGGATCGCCGATGGCCTTGACCAGCGCCGCTCGCACCTCTTCCTGCGTCACGCCGGGGAAGATGCGGCAGTTGATGTTGGCGCGCGCCCGCTGCGGCAGGGCGTTGGTGGCGTGGCCCGCATCAAGCATGGTCGCCACGCAGGTCGTGTGCAGCATCGAGGCCCAGCTGACGTCGCGCTCCGACACCAGCTTGACCGCCTTCGCGTCGGCCGGGTTCCTGACGATCGCCAGCATGGCTGCCGCCACGTCCTTGTGTCCCTCGGCCGTCTGGATTTTTGCCATGCCGTTCAGGTAGCCCTTGCTACCGTCGGCCAGCTGGATCGGGAAGGTGTAGCCTTCGATCTTCTTCAGCGCGCCGGCCAGGTGGTAGATCGCATTGTCCTTTTGCGGACGCGAACTGTGCCCGCCGCGATTGGTCACTTCCAGCCGGTAGTTCTGCGAGACTTTTTCGCCCGCCTGCACCGTCATCGACACGCGCTTGCCGGCAGCATCGAGCTCGCCGCCCGCGCCTTCGTTGATGGCGAAACCGGCGTCGATCAGTTCGCGGCGGTTCTTGGTCAGCCACTCTGCGCCGTTGAAGGCGCCGCCGGTCTCCTCGCCGCAGGTCAGCGCCATCTTCAGCGTGTGGCGCGGCACGTAGCCCTCGTTCTTGAAACGCACCAGCGTGTCGGCCCAGATGGCCGCCTGCGCCTTGTCGTCCACCGCGCCGCGCGCGTAGAACTTGCCGTCTTCCTCGACCAGCGTGAACGGATCCCGGGTCCAGTCTTCACGCTTGGCTTCGACCACGTCGATGTGCGCCAGCAGCAGGATCGCTTTCGCCTTTGGATCGCTGCCCGGCATGACGGCGACCAGGCCGCCCTCCTTCGGATGCGCCGGATCGGCGAACAGATGCAGCTCGGCGTCGGCAAAGCCGGCCGTCTTCAGTCGCGCGGCGATACGCTCGGCGGCCAGCGTGCAGCTGCCGGACGACAGCGTGGTGTTGGTTTCGACCAGCTCCTTGTAGAGGGCGCGGAACTGCGGTTCCGTAGGATCGGCATACGCACTCTGAACACAAGCCATCAAGACAGTTACTGCACCCAGCGCAAAACGAGACTTCATAGTCGTTTCCTTATTTAGACTGCGTCAACGACGTCGTCGGGGGACGACGCCAATTCTTCATCGGCCTTGGCCTGCTGCCGTTGCCACATCTGCGCATACAAGCCATCGGCCGCCAGCAGCGACTGGTGCGTGCCGCGCTCGACGATGCGGCCGTGGTCCAGCACCAGGATCTGCTGCGCGTCCGCCACCGTCGACAGGCGGTGCGCGATCACCATCGTCGTGCGGCTCCTGGCGATTTCCTTCAGCTGCGCCTGGATCGCCTGCTCGGCCTTGGAGTCCAGCGCCGACGTGGCTTCGTCGAAAATCAGAACGGCGGGATTCTTCAGCAGCGTGCGGGCGATCGCCACGCGCTGCTTCTCGCCGCCGGAGAGTTTGAGACCGCGCTCGCCGACCATAGTAGCGTAGCCGTCCGGCAGGCTGTCGATGAAGTCGTGGATCGACGCCGCGCGCGCCGCCGCCACGATCTGCTCTTTCGTCGCGCCGGGCTGGCCGTAGGCGATGTTGTATTCGATGGTGTCGTTGAACAGCACCGTATCCTGCGGCACGATGCCGATGGCGTGGCGCAGCGTGTCCTGCGTGATCGAGCGCAGATCCTGGCCGTCGATGGTGATGCCGCCGGCATTCACCTCGTAGAAGCGGAACAGCAGTCGCGACAAGGTCGACTTGCCCGAGCCGCTATGGCCCACCACCGCCGTCGTCGTACCCGGCGCGATGGTGAAGTCGACGTCGAACAGGATCTGGCGCTTCGATTCGTAGCTGAAGTCCACATGGTTGAAGCGCACTTGCGCGCCGTGCGTGACCAGCGGCTGCGCATCCGGCGAGTCGGCCACTTCGCGGTTCTGGTCCAGCAGCGAGAACAGCTTCTCCATGTCCGCCAGGCTTTGCTTGATCTCGCGGTAGATCACGCCGAGGAAGTTCAACGGGATATACAACTGGATCATGAAGGAGTTCACCAGCACCAGGTCGCCCAGCGTCATCTTGCCGTCGATGACGCCTTGCGTGGCGCGCCACAGGATCAGCGTGACGGCGGTGGCGATGATCAGCGACTGCCCGGTGTTCAGCAGCGACAGCGAGGTCTGCGACTTGACGGCCGCCGATTCGTAGCGCTGCAGGCCTTCGTCATAGCGCCTGGCCTCGTAGTCCTCGTTGCCGAAGTACTTGACGGTTTCGTAGTTGATCAGCGAGTCGATGGCCTTGGTGTTGGCCTTCGAATCCAGCTCGTTCATCGTGCGGCGGAAGTGCGTGCGCCAGTCGGTGACGAAGATGGTGAACGAAATATAGGTCACCAGCGCGACGAAGGTGATCACCGAGAACCAGATGTCGTAGTGCGTGACGAGGTAGCCCAGCACCAGCGTGATCTCCACCAGGGTCGGCAGGATGTTGAACAGCGTGTACGAAATCAGCGAGCCGACGGCGCGCGTGCCGCGCTCGATATCGCGCGTCATGCCGCCGGTCTGGCGGTTCAGGTGGAAGCGCAACGACAGCGAATGCAGATGGCGGAACACCTGCAGCGCGATGGTGCGCACCGCACGCTGCGTGACGCGGGCGAACAGGAATTCGCGCAGCTCGGTGAACAGCGTGGTCGACACGCGCAGCACGCCGTAGGCCACCAGCGCGCCGAGCGGCAGCACCAGCAGCGCCTGCGGATGCGAGGGCGAGACGCTCAGGCTGTCGATCAGGCGCTTCATCACCACCGGCACGCCGACGTTGGCCAGCTTGGCGCCGATCAGGCAGCCCAGCGCCAGCAGCACGCGCCATTTGTAGACCCACAGGTAGGGAAAGAGGGTTTTCAGCGTAGCCATGTCGCTGCGCTCGGCGGCCGGGGCTGCTTTACTGGAGGTGTCTGGCGGGGTATTCGGGTAACGGCGCATGGCGGATGTCGGCTTTTTATGGTTCAATCCCGGTAATTGTAGCCCTTCAAGAGAATTCACGATGACCGCGTCCCAAAATCCCCCATCCACCAATGTCGAAACCGTCAACCGCGGCCTGCCGCCGGGCAAAATGCCGGAATTGCGCATGATGCCGGCGCCGTCCGACGCCAATGTCTACGGCGACGTGTTCGGCGGCTGGATCATGGCCCAGGTCGACATCGCCGGCTCGCTGCCGGCCACCCGCCGCGCCAACGGCCGCGTGGCGACCATTTCGGTGAATTCCTTCGTGTTCAAGAATCCCGTGTTCGTCGGCGACCTGCTGTCGTTTTATGCTGATATCGTCAAGGTTGGCAATACGTCCATCACCGTCAACGTGGAAGTGTACGCGGAGCGCAACCGCCTGCAGGCCTGCACCGTCAAGGTGACCGAGGCCACGCTGACCTACGTCGCCACCGATTCGGACCGCAAGCCGCGCAAGGTGCCGCCTATCGAAACACTGATCAACGCCTGATCCGCCGCGGCGACGCATGGACCAGCAGCGCCGCGCCCTCCTCCTCGCCGCCGGCCGCCTTTCCGCGCTGGCGCTGGCCGCCGTGCCGGTGCCGACCAGCGCCAGCTACAACTCCGGCGCCTATCCCTTCAGCCTCGGCGTCGCTTCCGGCTCGCCACTGCCGGACGCCGTCATCCTCTGGACCCGCATCCTGCATGATCCCCTGAACGCCGCCGCCACGCCGCCGGTGGCCTTCAGCGTGCGCTGGGAAGTCTCCGAGGACGAGCGCTTCAGCCGCATCGTCGCCAAGGGCAGCGCCAGCGCCGCGCCAGCGCTGGCGCACAGTGTCCACGTCGACGTCACCGGCCTGGCGCCGGCCCGCTGGTACTGGTACCGCTTCATGCTGGGCGAGGCCGTCAGCCCGGTCGGCCGCACCCGCACCGCGCCCGCCGCCGGCGCCATGCCGGACCAGTTGAAACTGGCCGTGGCCTCGTGCCAGCACTGGGAGTTCGGCAGCTACGCGGCGCACCGCCACATCGCCGCCGCCGCGCCCGACCTGGTGGCCTTCCTGGGCGATTACATCTACGAGTGGGGGCCATACCAGCTGAAGCATCCGCAAAGCGCGCTACGGACCGCTGAGAGCTTCACGCTGGCCGATTACCGCGCCCGCTACGCCCAGTACAAGACCGACCGCGACCTGCAGGCCGCGCACCTGGCCGCGCCGTGGATCGTCACCTGGGACGACCACGAGGTGGCCAACGACTACGGCAGCGACCGCGACGAGCGGCTGGCGCCGGACTTTCTCAACCGCCGCGCCGCGGCCTACCAGGCCTTCTACGAACACATGCCGCTGCGCGTGGCGCCGGCCGGCTTCGCGCACCTGCGCATGTACCAGCGCTACGACTGGGGCCGCCTGGCGCGCATCCACGTGCTGGACGACCGCCAGTACCGCGCCCACCACGCCTGCACGCCGGCCGGGCGCGGCGGTTCCAGCTCCGTGCTCAGGCGCGATTGCCCGGCGTTGGCCGATCCCGCGCGCACCATGCTTGGCGCCGCCCAGCAGGACTGGCTGGAGCAGGGCCTGAAGTCGTCGCCGGCGCGCTGGAACATCCTGGCCCAGCAAACGCTGATGGCGCAAAACAGCCAAGTTCCCATCGTCAAGGAATCGGACGGCCGCTTCTGGACCGACGGCTGGGATGGCTATCCGATGGCGCGCCAGCGCCTGTTCGACGCGCTGCACGCCAGCGGCGCGCGCAATCCACTGGTGCTGGGTGGAGACGTCCACAGCTTCTTCGCTGCCGAGCTCAACCGAAATCCGGCGCGTCCGCGCTCGGCCGCCAACCCGGTCATCGCCACGGAATTCGTCGGCACCTCGGTCACCTCGCCGTCGCGCCCTCAGGCCCGGACCGAGCAGTTTGTATCGATGAACCACGCCATCAAATACGGCCGCAGCGACAAGCGCGGCTTCATGCTGCTCAATATCACGCCGGCCGACACCACCACGCTGTTCCTCGCGCTGGACGACGTGCACGATCCCGCCAGCCCGATCGGCGCCGCCGCCAGCTTCCTGGTGCGCGACGGCCATCCCGGACTGGTCCGCGCTTGAATTGACGCGCTCATTGCCTATACTGGCTAGACCACCCTGTATGGAGGTGCTTCATGTTGAAAGTCACAGAGAGTGAAATTGCGCGGGAGCTCGATAGCTATCTGCACCAGGCTCTGACGCAAACGATAGTCGTAGAAAAAGCCGACCACGACGCTGTGGTCGTGCTGTCGCTAGCCGAATTCGAACGGCTGCAGGATGTCGACGACCAGCACTGGGCCGAATGCGCCCGCAAGGCCAACGTCGAAGGCTACATCGATCACGATCATGAGGTGCGCCAGCGACTGGCCGCCGCCATGAGAGAAAAGCGGCTCGCTTGCATCAAGAAAGGGCCGCGATCAGACCACCATTGAGCTAAAAAAAATCGCCTGGCTCAGCAGGCGATTTTTTTTTGCCTTACGCGGCGACTTTTTCGTCGCGCAGCTGGCGGCGCAGGATCTTGCCGACGTTGGTCTTCGGCAGCTCGTCGCGGAATTCGATGTACTTCGGCTTTTTATACGCGGTCAGCTCGTGCTTGCAGAACTCCAATATCTGCTCGGCGGTCAGGTTCGGATCCTTGCGCACCACGAACAGCTTGACGGCCTCGCCGGAATTCTTGTCCGGCACGCCGATGCACGCCACTTCCAGCACGCCCGGGTGCGACGCCACCACGCCCTCCACTTCGTTCGGATACACGTTGAAGCCGGACACGATGATCATGTCCTTCTTGCGGTCGACGATGCGGGTGAAGCCCTGCTCGTTCATGATGCCGACGTCGCCGGTCTTGAAGAAGCCGTCGGCCGTCATCGATTTGGCGGTCTCGTCCGGACGGTTCCAGTAGCCGGCCATCACCTGCGGGCCGCGGATGGCGATCTCGCCGGTCGAACCCAGCGGCAGCACGTTGCCGTCGTCGTCCAGGATGCACACTTCGGTCGACGGAATCGGCAGGCCGATGGTGCCGGTGAATTCCTTGATGTCGACGCGGTTGGCGGTGGCCACCGGCGACGTTTCCGACATGCCGTAGCCTTCGATGATCGGCGTGCCGGTCAGCTTCAGCCAGCGGTCCGCCACCGCCTGCTGCACGGCCATGCCGCCGCCGTTGCAGACCGAGTAGGACGAGAAGTCCAGCTTGGCGAACTCGGGATTATTGAGCAGCGCGTTGTACAGCGTGTTCACCGCCGGGAACACGGCGACGCGGTACTTGGCCAGTTCCTTGACGAAGCCCGGGATGTCGCGCGGATTCGGCACCAGCAGGTTCAGCCCGCCCATGCGCATGCCCATGAAGGCGCTGATGGTCAGCGAATAGATGTGGTACAGCGGCAGCGCGCACACAAACACCAGCTGCTCCTTCTGCTGCTTGAACTGCAGCCACGCTTCGTTCTGCAGCACGTTGGCGATGATGTTACGGTGCAGCAGCACGGCGCCTTTCGACACGCCGGTGGTGCCGCCGGTGTATTGCAGGAAGGCGATGTCGTCATGGCCCTGCTTGACCGGCTGCAGCGTCAGGCGCGCGCCTTCGGCCAGCACCTGCTTGAAAGACACCGAACCCGGCAGCGAAAACGCCGGCACCATCTTCTTGACCTTGCGCACCACCAGGTTGACCAGCATGCCCTTCAGCCCGCCCAGCATGTCGCCCATGGTGGCGACGATCACATGCTTGACCTGGGTATGCGCGACCACCTGCTGCACCGTGGTGGCAAAGTTTTCCAGCACGATGATCGCTTCCGATCCCGAGTCGACCAGCTGGTGCTGCAGCTCGCGCGGCGTGTACAGCGGATTGACGTTGACCACCGTGTAGCCGGCGCGCAGGATGGCCGCCATCGCCACCGGATATTGCAGCACGTTGGGCAGCATGATCGCCACGCGCGCGCCCGGCTGCAGGCCCTTGCTTTGCAGCCAGGCGCCCATCTGCAGCGACAGCTTGTCCAGCTCGCCGTAGGTCAGGAACTTGTCCATGCAGACGTAGGCGTTGCGGTCGGCATACTTGCGGAAGGATTCCTCCAGCAGGTGGGTCACCGAGCGGTACTGCGTGCTGTCGATTTCCGCGGGGACGCCTTCGGGGTAGGACTTCAGCCAAATCTTTTCCATCTTATGCAGCTTTCTGGTTCTGGCCGGGTGGTTCATCGCGCAGCATGCGCCGCAGGATTTTCCCGACATTGGTTTTGGGTAGCTCCTCGCGGAACTCGATATATTTCGGCTTCTTATAGCCGGTAAATTGTTCTTTGCAATAGGCCATCAGCTGCTCGGTGGTCAGGTTCGGATCCTTGCGCACGACGAACACCTTGACCGCCTCGCCCGAATGCTCGTCCGGCACGCCGATGCAGGCGCATTCGAGCACGCCGGGGTGGGCGGCAATCACGCCCTCCAGCTCGTTCGGATAGACGTTGAAGCCCGACACCAGGATCATGTCCTTCTTGCGGTCGACGATCTTCACGTAGCCGCGCTCGTCCATCACGCCCACGTCGCCCGATTTGAAATAGCCGTCGGCCGTCATGACCTTGGCCGTTTCGTCCGGACGGTTCCAGTAGCCGGCCATCACCTGCGGACCGCGGATAGCGATCTCGCCCGGCTGGCCCAGCGCCACCTCGTTGCCGTCATCATCGAGTATGGCGATATCGGTCGACGGCACCGGCAAGCCGATGGTGCCGCTGAAGGCGGTGCTGTCGGCGCGGTTGCAGGTGGCCACCGGCGACGTCTCGGACAAGCCGTAGCCTTCGATGATGGACACGCCGGTGACCTTCAGCCACTTGTCGTTGACCGACTGCTGCACGGCCATGCCGCCGCCGTTGCAGATCTTCAGCCCCGAGAAATCCAGGTTGCCGAATTGCGGATGGTTCAGCAGCGCGTTGTACAGCGTGTTCACCGCCGGCAGCATGTTGAACTTGTACTTGGCCAGTTCCTTGATGAAGCCGCCGATGTCGCGCGGGTTCGGAATCAGGATGTTGAGCGCGCCCACGCGGGTGCCCCACATCGCGCAGCAGGTCAGCGCGAAGATGTGGTACAGCGGCAGCGCGCACACGATGGTGGTCTGTTCGGTCACGCCGCCCAGCGCCGGCGCCGACCAGGCCTCGCTTTGCAGCAGGTTGGCGACCACGTTGCGGTGCGTCAGCGTCGCGCCCTTGGACACGCCGGTGGTGCCGCCGGTGTACTGCAGGAAGGCCGGATCGGTGGGCTGCAGCGCCACCGGCGTCAGCTTCATCGCGCCGCCCTGCGACAGCGCATCCTTGAAGCGCACCGCGTTCGGCAGCGAGAACGGCGGCACCATCTTCTTGACGCTGCGCACCACGAAATTGACCAGCATGCCCTTCAGGCCGCCGAGCATCTCGCCCATGCTGGCCACGACGATGTGCTTGACCTGCGTGCGCCCCAGCACCTGTTCCAGCGTGGTGGCAAAATTTTCCAGGATGAGGATGGCTTCGCTGCCCGAATCGTTGAGCTGGTGCTCCAGCTCGCGCGGCGTGTACAGCGGGTTGATGTTGACCACCGTGTAGCCGGCGCGCAGGATCGCGGCGATCGCGATCGGATACTGCAGCACGTTCGGCATCATGATGGCGACCCGCGCGCCCTTTTTCATGCCGCGGCTTTGCAGCCAGGCGCCCAGGCGCTTGGAATAGGCGTCCACTTCGGCATAGGTGAGGAACTTGTCCATGCAGACGTAGGCGTTGCGGTCCGCGAACTTGTGGAACGACTCTTCCAGCAGCTGCACCAGCGAACCGTATTGGCCGGGATCGATGTCGGTCAGCATGCCGGGAGGGTACGACTTCAACCAGATTTTTTCCATCCTGTGCCTCGTGTCTCAATATTATCGTTGTATGGTCCGGCGCACAGTGCCGGTTCAGCGTCGGGGTGTCGTCTGCGCGAGTTACCGGAGCTTACTTGTTACGATGCTATCGGGCAGCAAGCTCGGACGCAAGCGCATTTAACCATATTTGAATGCGGCTTCTAACGGCTTTTTATGTTGCGGCGCAACATCAATGTGTGCCTTCCGGGGCGGCCGCCGGCTCCTTGCTGGTCTCTGCATTGAGCATTACCGGGCGGCCCAGTTGTTGCAACTGCTGCTGGCGTTGAACTAGATCAAGAGATGCTAAATTTTGCACCGCAGCATAAAATCGCACGAACGTTCGTTCTTGCTTTAACAACGTGCGAAAGGCGGGCAAATAATCGTGGTAAGTTCCCACCGCGCTGAGGTGGGCGTTGGTCAGCGGCTCGGCAAACCAGCGGTCGTAGCCGGCATAGCCGCCCCAGCTGTCCTTGAGCTTCTGGTAGTCGGTTTTCAGGTGGGCGAAGATGCGCAGCTTTTCCGCGCGCTTGTGGCGGGTGCTGGTTTTGCCGGCGTACAGGTCGGCCAGCATCTTGCGGTGGGCGACCAGCAGCGCCAGGAAATCCTGGCGACGGGCGTTGTAGCGCGTATAGGCTTCGCGCATCGGATCGGTGCCGTACAGCTCCAGCCAGCGCGCCACGCCGGCCTCCTCCACCGCCGTGGCGAAGCCTTCGTTGAATTGCGAATCGCCCTGCACGTACACCACCTGGTGCGCCAGTTCGTGGAACACCATGCGCGCCAGTTCGGCGTCCGAATAGTTGATGAAGGTCGACAGCAGCGGATCGCTGAACCAGCCCAGCGTGGAATACGCGGGCACGCCGCCGACCTGGACGTCGTTGCCTTCCTTGCGCAATTCGTCGGCATAGGCCATCGCGTCTTCCTTGCTGTAGTAGCCGCGGTAGCTGACGCAGCCGGCGATCGGGAAGCACCACTGGATCGGCCGCAGCGACAGCTCCGGCGTCGCCACCACGTTCCACAGCACGAAGGGCCGCGACAGCGCCGCGTAGTTCTTGTAGCTGGCGTTGTCGGGCAGGCCCAGTTCCCGGACCGCGAACTTGCGTATCAACAGGGCTTTTTCCAGGCGGGCCTTGAGCTGGGGATCGGTGGACGGATCGCCCAGCCAGTCGTCAATCGGACGGGCGTCCGACCACAATGCGTACTGGCCTTGCGCGGCCTGCATGTAGTACTTCAGTTGCGCGCAACCCGCCAGCAGAAGTGCTGCACATGCCGCCGCCAACCAGTACCTGGCGCGGACGATCCGGCGGGCTAAATTGCGCATACATTACCTTCAAGCAGCGACTCTTTCGACTTGTACCAGTGTATCGTAAAAAGTTGGTGCGCGGCCCATATCGGTTAACTGTTGGCTGGTAACCTCATTGGCGTTTTTACCATCCCGCCCGAGCTTTTTCCACCACACTGACAAGCCGACAACAAGACCGGCGCGGGCCTTGTCCGTCACGCGCGCCTTGGCGATGAAAGTGCCGCGGTCATTGAAGATGCGCACCATGTCGCCGTCGGCGATGCCGCGCGATGCGCTGTCGTCAGGATGGATGTCCAGGTGCGGCTCGCCCTCCGCCGAACGCAGGCTCTTGACGTTGACGAAGGTGGAGTTGAGGAAGTTGCGGGCGGGCGGAGAAATCATCGCCAGTGGATAGCGTTTTGCCAGTTCCGGGTTGCTCGCCACCGATTCGTACGGCGGCAAATACGTGGGCAACGGATCGAGTCCGTCGGCCTCCATCGCGGCCGAATAAAACTCGCACCTGCCGGACGGCGTAGGGAAGCCGCCCCGCGCGAACGGCGCCTCCGGCATGTTGAGTTTTTGCCAGCCTTTGCGCTTCAGCGATTCCCAGTCGAAGTGGATGGCGCGCGCGTCCTGCGCGTTGAAGGCGATGGCCGCCAGTTCGTCGTCGCTGTCCTTGAAGCAGGGATCGTCGTAGCCCATCGCCGCCGCCAGCAGGCGGAAGATTTCGGTGTTGGCCTTGGCCTCGCCCATCGGCGCGATGGCGGCGTTGTTGGCCATCATGTACAGGTGGCCGTAGGAGGTGTGCGCATCGACGTGCTCCAGCTGCGTGGTGGCGGGCAGCACGATGTCGGCATAGTCCACGGTGTCGGTCTGGAAGTGCTCCAGCACCACGGTGAACAAGTCCTCACGCGCGAAGCCCGCCATCACCTTCGACGAATCCGGCGCGATCGCCAGCGGGTTGGCGTTGTAGACGATCACCGCCTCCACCTGCGGGCCGAACTCCGGCGAGGCAGGCCGCAGCAGGTCGTCGCCGATGGTGGTCATGTTGATGGTGCGTGGCAGCTGCGTCAGCAGGTCCGGCCGCTGCAGCGCCGCCTTGTCGGTCGGGAACGAGCCGCTGGACGACAGCTGGATGCCGCCGGCCGGATGGCGCCACGCGCCCACCAGCGCCGGCAGGCAGGCCATGTTACGCACCGACATGCCGCCGCCGCGCACCCGCTGCACGCCGTAGTTGGTGCGGATCGCCACCGGCTCGCCGGCCTTGGCCATGCCGCCGTACAGGCGCGCCAGGTCGACCACTTCCGCCACCGTGATGCCGCAGGTGTCGGCGGTGCGCTCCGGCGTCCATTCCGCCGCGCGCGCCTTCAACTGCTCGAAGCCCAGCGTGTAATTGGCGATGTAGTCGTGGTCGAGCAGGTCCTCGGCGATCAGCACATGCATCATGCCCAGCGCCAGCGCGGCGTCGGTGCCCGGCAGCAGCGCGATGTGCTGGTGGCACTTCTCCGCCGTCAGCGAACGGTAGGGATCGATGGCGATCAGCTTGGCGCCGTTGCGCTTGGCCTCCTGCGCGCGGGTCCAGAAATGCAGGTTGGAGGCGATCGGATTGCCGCCCCAGATCAGGATCAATTTGGCATGCTGGAACTGTTCCATGTCGATGCCGACCGAGCCGCCGATGGTGTACTTGTAGCCGGTAAAGCCGGCCGTCGCGCAGATGGTGCGGTCCAGCAGCGAGGCACCGATCTTGTTGAAGAAACGCGAAGACATCGATTCGCCCTGCAGCAGCCCCATCGTGCCGCAATAGCTGTACGGCAGGATCGCCTGCGGCGCGCGCTCGGCCAGCGGTTTGAGCCGCGCTGCGATGGTCCGCAACGCCTCGTCCCAGCTGATGCGCTCGAATTTTCCCTCGCCCTTTTTGCCGACGCGGCGCAGCGGGTACAGCAAACGGTCCTCGTGATAGGTGCGCTCGGTATAGCGCGCCACCTTGGTGCACAGCACGCCGGCGGTGGTCGGATGGTCGGGATCGCCCTTGACGGCGGTGGCGACGCCGTCCTCCACAGTCACCAGCAGGGCGCAGGTATCGGGACAATCGTGCGGGCAGACCGCGCGAACTTGTGTCGTTGTCATGTCAAAAGTCCAAAAAGCGTACACTGAAAGCAGTATGGTAAACGATTAGGCAGCCATTCCGTCCGCTCTGGATTTGTTTGGCTGACAAGGGCTACAATGGCTGTTCTCGCTGCTCAAAAGGCAGGCGAACCCTACATTGGAGAAGCAGATGAAATTAGTTGAACCCATCATTGCATTTCAATCGGAAATCCAGCAAATCCGGCGTGACCTGCACGCCCATCCAGAGCTGTGCTACGAAGAAAAACGCACCTCGGACGTGGTGGCCGACAAGCTGAGCGAATGGGGCATCCCCGTCATCCGCGGCCTGGGCCTGACGGGCGTGGTCGGCATCATCAAGAACGGCAGCTCCACGCGCGCCATCGGCCTGCGCGCCGACATGGACGCGCTGCCGATGCAGGAGGTGAACACCTTCACCCATGCCTCGCGCCATCCGGGCAAGATGCACGCCTGCGGCCACGACGGCCACACCGCGATGCTGCTGGGCGCCGCCAAACACCTGGCCGAGCACCGCAATTTCGACGGAACGGTGTACCTCATTTTCCAGCCGGCGGAAGAAGGCGGCGCGGGCGCGCGGCGCATGATCGAGGACGGCCTGTTCGAGCAATGCCCGATGGATGCGATCTACGGCATGCACAACTGGCCGGGCGCGCCGGTCGGCACCATGAGCGTGGTCGAGGGACCGATGATGGCCTCCAGCAACGAGTTCTACGTCACCGTCAAAGGCAAGGGCGCGCACGCGGCCCAGCCGCACAAGGGCATCGATCCGGTGATGGTGGCGGTGCAGATCGCGCAAAGCTGGCAGACCATCATCAGCCGCCAGAAGAGCCCGCTGGACACGGCCGTGCTGTCGATCACGCAAATCCATGCCGGCAGCGCCACCAACGTGATCCCCGACGAGGCCGAGCTGGTCGGCACGGTGCGCACCTTCACGCAGCCGGTGCTGGACATGATCGAGCAACGCATGGGCGAGATCGCCAGGCACACGGCGGCCGCGTTCGGCGCCGAAGTCGATTTCACGTTCCGCCGCAATTACCCGCCGCTGGTCAACCACGCCGCCGAAACGAAGTTCGCGGTCGAGGTGATGAAATCGGTGGTCGGCGCGGACAACGTCGACGACAACGTCGAGCCGACCATGGGCGCGGAGGATTTCGCCTTCTTCCTGCAGGCCAAGCCGGGCTGCTACGTCTTCATCGGCAACGGCGAGGGCGACCACCGCGACGGGGGCCACGGCCTCGGTCCGTGCGTGCTGCACAACGGCAGCTACGACTTCAACGACCACCTGCTGCCGATCGGCGCCAGCTTCTGGGTGCGCCTGGCCGAACAGAGCTTGCCGATGGCCTAAGCCAATTTATCGGGGGCGGTGCCGACGCGCTGCCCCGGATTCAAGGCCTCCAGTCCCAGCAGCGCCGCCGAGTGGTCGGCCTGCGGGACGGTCTCCACCAGCGACTGGTAGCGCTCGGTCACCAGCTGGGTCACCGGCAAGGTGATGCCGGCCGCCTCTGCCGCGGCCAGGATGTTGCGCTGGTCTTTCAGCTGCGTCTTCACCTGCCCGCCGGCGACGAAATTACGCTCCAGCATGCGCTGGCCGTGCACGTCGAGGATCTTGCTTTCGGCGAAGCCGCCGCGTATCGCCGCCCGCATCGCCGCCGGATCGGCGCCGGCCGCCTGCGCCAGCAGCATGGCCTCGGCCACGATGTTGATGGTGGCGCCGACGATCAGCTGGTTGCACAGCTTGGCCACCTGTCCGCTACCGGCCGGGCCGACCAGCGTAGGCCGGCCCATCGCCGACAGCACCGCTTCCGCCTCGGCGAAATCCTCGGCGCTGCCGCCCGCCATGATGGCCAGCGTGCCCGCCGCCGCGCCGCCCACGCCGCCGGACACCGGCGCGTCGACAAAGCGCCGGCCCTGCGCCGTCAGCAGCGCGTGGAATTCCTGCGCCTCCGATTGCCGCGTCGAGCTCATGTCTATCCACAGCGCGCGCGGCGCCAGCGCCGGCAGGGCGTCCTGCATCACGCCGCCGACGATGGGGCCGGCTTCCAGCATCGAGATCACGATGTCGGCGCCGCGCACCGCCTCGTCCAGCTGAGCGGCGGCCTGCGCGCCGGCGCCGGCCAGCGCCTGCGCCTTGGAAAAAGTGCGGTTCCAGACCGTCACGGGGTAGCCCGCCGCCAGCAAGCGGCGTACCATCGGGTCTCCCATCAAGCCGATACCCAGAAAGGCGATACGCATAGATACTCCAACTCCTGAAATAGTCAAAACGGCCGCCTCCGGAATTATTTTTGGAACCCCGGTACAATCTCGGCAGCCGTATTAGTGAGAAATACAGCACAAACCTTGCAAGGATACTATGTTCGCTAAAAAAATGATGGCGGCTGCAGCCGCTCTGCTGCTGGCCCAGGCAGCTTACGCCGAAGACAAACTGATCGATTCCGTGTCGGTCGACTATGGCAACGCCGCCAAGGTCCAGATGACCCGCATCAGCGTGCAAAAAGACTGGAGCGCCCGCTGGTTCCAGTCCAACGGCACGCACCTGAGCGGCTACTGGGACCTGACCGCCGGCTTCTGGAAACAGAACCAGTACCAGAACGTTTCCGGCCGCTCCAAGAGCCTGTGGGACATCGGCCTGGACCCGGTCTTCCGCTGGGAAAATGATAACAAGAAGGGTATTTACTACGAAGGCGGCATCGGCGTGCACCGCCTGTCCGAGCTGTATGACAACGACACCTATCGCTTGTCGACCCACTTCCAGTTCGGCGACCACATCGGCATCGGCTATGTGCTCGACAACAACTGGGAAATCGGCGCCAAGGTGCAGCACTTCTCGAACGGCGGCTACAAAAAGCCGAACACCGGCGTGAACTTCATCGTCGTCAAAGCGGCCTACCACTTCTGATGTATGTGTAAAAAAGCGGGGGTCAGTTCCGGCAATCTGCCACGCGTGGCAGATTGCCGGAACTGACCCCCGCTTTTTTACACGTTCGATTCAGCCACAATCTTCCAGTTCTTGCCTTCCTTGGCCCAGTACTGCTTCTTGCGCACCGCGTGGCGGTATTTGCCGACCACGATCTGCTGCGTGAAGCTGCTGACGATGACCTCTTCCTGGCTGGGCTGGCGGAAGAAGCTCGGCTCGGTGACCGTCACGCTGATCTTCTTCGCGCCCGGCAGGAAGCGGTTCTTGTCCAGCCAGGCATTCACATCCTCGTCGGCCGCCGACTTGAAGCGCGGCGAATACAGCGCGCGCAGGCTGGCGTCGTCGCGGTTCTCGACATCGCGGCGCCAGCTCTCCACCAGCGAACTGGCGACCAGCAGGTCGCGCTCCATCTGCTCCTTGCTGACGAACTCGACCTGATCGCCGATCAGGATCGGCGTCTTGCCGATTTCCACGGTCCGGGTCAGCGTATTCAAATCGTCATTGCTGACCACCACGCAGCCGTCGGTCGACAGCGGCGGACGGCTGAAGGTTTCCGGCGGCGTGCCATGCACCCAGATGCCGGAACCGCTGCGGCCCTGCACCTTGTCCCAGTCGTTCGGATAGTCCAGCGGCAACGCGCCCTTGCCGTACATGTCAGGCAGCTTGATTCCCGGCAGATGGCCGATGATGTAGTACACGCCCACCGGCGTGCGCATATCGCCTTCCTTCAGCTTATGAATGCCCAGCTTGCCCTGGCTGACGTAGAAGTCCGACAGCAACCGGATCTGGTCGTTGCGGTTTTCATACAGGTACAGGCGCGAGTGCTTGGCGTCGACGATCAGCGCGTGTCTCTGGTCCTTGCGCATCTGCAGCAGCGCGCGCGGCACCAGCGCCGACGATGGACGGCCAGGCTCGGCCTGCATGCGCACCGCGGCCTCGCGCCGCAGGTCGGCCAGCTTGGAGTCGGTTCCTTGCGGTGCGGCGGCGCCTATCGTGGTCACCGCGCGGGTATGCATCAGCAGGATATCGCCGCGCACCAGGTGGCCGAGGCGGAAATTGGGATAGGCAACGACCAGCGCATCGGCCTTCTGCTGGGCGACGCGCAGGTTGTGCTGGGACAGCTCTTTGTAGATATCAGAGAGCATGTCCTCAGGGTTGGCTTTACGGGCAGCAGCCCGTACCGGCTTTTTTGCGGCGTAGCTGACCTCTCCTCCCAATACGCTCAGAAGGGCTACGCACAACAAACTCCTTGCACGCCAGTGTTGCGAAAATCTAAAGTGTGACATCAGCTACCCGAGGACTCCTGCTTGATCTGCCATTTTCCACTATTTTTGATCAGCACGAGCGTCTTCCGGCTTTTGGCGGTCAAACGATCCGATTCATAGGTCTGGCGGAAGGTAACTTTCGCCGTATTGCCATTCACAACCACTTCCGGTCCGCCCACTTCCACGCGGATGCGGCCCTTGCCTTCAATGCGGGCGCGGCGCTCATCGGCCCACGCCTTGCGCGACAAGCCCTTGGGGGGCTCGAACTCGTGGCTGTAATAACCCAGGTAGGAATCGACGTTTTGCGAGGCCCAGGCCTTGGCCCAGCCATTCACTTGGGCCAGCACCGCGTCGCGTTCGGCAGTGTCCGGCTTGGAGGCTTTTTCCGGTTCAGGCTTGACTGGTTTGGGCGGCTCGATCTTGGCCGGCTTGGCCGGCTCGACTTGGGCGACCACCGGCGCAGGCACTGGTTTGGCCGGCACAGGTGTCGGAGCAGGTTTGACCGGTTCGGCCTTGGCCACCACTGGGGCCGGCGCAGGTGCCGGCTTCGGCGGTTCGGCCTTGGCGATCACCGGTGCAGGAACAGGCGCGGCCGGCTTGGCGGCAACAGGCGCCGATATCGGAGCAGGTGCTGGCGCCGGTGCGGCGGCAACCTTGGTCGCAGGCACCGGCGTTGGCGCCGGCGGCGTGACGGACAATGCCGGGATCCGCTGCTGCGTAGTCTGCTTGCCGGCGTCCGCAGGGATTTGCGAAATCAGCGGTGGCGCCGAGCTGGCGGTGCGGGGCGGCGTCGCCTGCGCCACTTGCGCAGCAGGGGCCGGTGCGGGCGTTGGCGCCGTCGCGTCCGGCAGGCCAACCTTGGCGCCGGTGCTGCTGGAGAAGTTGCGCAGCAAAGTCAGCTTGGACTTGACCGGCGCATTGTTCGAACCCAGCGCCAGCGCCTTGTCGTAGGCCTGGCTGGCCATCTTGCCATACACGTCGCCCAGGTTTTCGTAGGCGGTCATATAGCTCGGATTGGTGCGGATCGCCCGTTCCAGCGCAACGCGCGCCTTGTCGTACTGGCCGTTGGCCGCATACAACACCGCCAGGTTGTTATAGGGCTCCGGCAGGTCCTTGTAATCTTCAGTCAACCTGGTGAAGATGGCGATGGCCTCGTCCGACTTGTTTTGCTCGGTCAGCAGCACGCCCTTCATGAAGCGCATCTGCGGATCGGCTGGATGTTTGCTCAGGTATTCGTTGGTCTTGTTCAGCGCTTCGACGACTTTGCCGGCCTTGGCCAGTTTGCTGACGTCGGCCATCTCATCGGCGCGCGCAGGCGCTTGCATGAAGACGGTTGCTACGATGCCGGCGGTAGCCAAGGCACGATACAGCGTGGATTGGGCTGTCTTATTTTTCATTGAGGTGTGAAGCAAGCGCGAAAGAACACATGGTACACCTTTAGTTTCCTTAGATCAAAATCTAGCGTGTATCTTAAATGCGTCTTTAACCACAAAAGCAAAAAACCCCACCAGGATCACCTGGTGGGGTTTCTTATATAACTAGCCTGACGATAACCTACTTTCACACTGGTTGCAGCACTATCATCGGCGCAGAGTTGTTTCACGGTCCTGTTCGGGATGGGAAGGGGTGGGACCAACTTGCTATGGTCATCAGGCATTGACTTGTACTGGCGTCGCGTCTTTTTCCGCGCCGCCTGGAATCTGGAGGAAGTATTATAAACGATTTATATCGTTTATGCAGTAAATTTTCGGTAATGAAGTTGTATCAACGAACGTTCCAACGTACTTCTCATTCACCATAACCTGCCAAGGTTATAGGGACAAGCCGTACGGGCAATTAGTATCAGTTAGCTTAATGCA